>JABFXT010000209.1 GCA_013361595.1 Nocardia sp.
ACGGGCACCTGGTGCCCACCGGTGTTCCGTTCCGCGACCCCGCCGATTTCGTGGCGCTGTCGCTGTACTACAGCGAACACGCGCTGCTGTTCAATCTGGACAACGAGCGCTTCACCGACGAGACCCTCGGCGACCATCTCACCGCCATGCGGCTGCTCGAACAGCCGCAGGCACGCGGGCTGCTGGTCGCCGACGAGCGGGTGTACCGCGAACGGGTGCTCGGCAGCTATGTCGAAGGCGCGGTCGCGGTGGACAAGTTCGATCTCACCCAGCGGCGCAACGGCCGCTGCGGCACCGCCGATTCGCTGGACGATCTCGCCTATCTCCCGGCGGAGTGGGGTTATGACGGCGCGGCGATCGCCGCACAGATCAGGGCGGTCAACGCCGCCGGGGCCGGGGCGCTCCCCACCCGCACCCACGACGCGCGACCGCTGGACCGCGGCCCGTACTACATCATCGAAACCTGTCCCGCGCTGACTTTCCCGTTCCACGGTATCCGGATAGACGCCGCCGCCCGGGTACTCGCCACCACGGGTGATCCGATCACAGGCCTGTACGCGGCGGGATCCGATATCGGCGGTCTCTACCACGATGCCTACGCGGGCGGTATCGCACCGGCTCTCGTCTTCGGCCTGGCCGCGGCCGATACCGCGGCCGACCGGGCGGTCGCCGTCTGAACACCGCCCGGCGACCGCCCTGTCGCGCGGCGGGCGAATGTGCCGACCCGTCCGGATCACGCCCGATCCGGACGGGTGGCCGGCCGGTATCCCCGCGGGTCACCGCGGACCGGCGCTCACCACCGATTCCAATGCAGCACCTGCTCGCGGCCGATACGCGGGGCGGGGCGGAATTCGGTACCCAGGGTGAAGGCGAGCGGGATGAGCGCCGCGAGCATCACCTCGTCATAGGGAACGTCCAGAACGGCGGCGAGCTCACGTTCGAGCGGACCCTGCGCCGTGGTCCAGACCGTCCCGAGTCCACGGTCGCGGGCGGCGAGCATGAAACTCCAGACGGCCGGCAGGATGGAACCCCAGGTCATGGACTGCTCCAGTACGCTCGCGTGATCGGTGCGACCCTCTACGGCCGGGATCACGAAGGCCGGTACCCGGTGGATGTTGTCGTGGAGGTGCCGGAATCCTTCGCCGATTCGCCGGAGCGATTCGGGGTGGGCGTTCATCCGGCGTAGATCCTGATGGCTGACCGGAGCGGCGCCGCCGGTCCGGACCGCCGCGCGGAACACGGCCGCGACCTCGGCCCGCTGTGCCGGATCCGTGACAACCAAGAAATGCCAGCGCTGCCGGTTGCGGCCGGTGGGCGCCTGGGTCGCCAGATCGACGCATTCCTCGATGAGGTGGCGTGGCACGGGCCGGGTGAAATCGAGGCGTTTGCGCACCGCACGGGTGGTGGACAGGACATCCTCTGCGGACAGGTTCAGCGACATCGGGCGGTCTCCTACTCCGGTGCGAGTGGGCGGAGCCGGACCAGCCGCCGGTTCCATCTGCTCACAAATCATCTCCATCAAGACTGTTTTCGACCGTACGAGGCAAGATGATCTGATGTCAAACGATCTGGCCACAGACGACCATGTAGCCTGACGGTCATGCCCGGCAGGACACCCGACCCCGACCCGACCGCCTACTTCCCGAAACTGGCCGCGGAACGGCCGGATATCGCGCTGTGCCGCGCCTCGGCGGCGGTGGCCCGCGCGGCGGAGTCGGCAGCCCGGGAACACGGGCTCGGCGTCGGCCAGCATCTGGTGCTGAAAATGCTGGCCGCCGTCGGACCGCGCTCGCAGCAGGAGCTCAGCACGGAATTACGGATCGATCGCAGTGTCATGGTCGGCATCGCCGACGAACTGGAACAGTCCGGATACGTCCGGCGCGAACGCGATCCCGCCGACCGGCGCGCCTACGCGGTCACCCTCACCACCGCCGGGCGCCGCGCACTCACCAAGGCGGAGAAACACATCCCGGACTTCCTCGAGCGCACCTTCGCCACGCTCACCGCCGCCGAACGCGAACAATTGGCTTCGCTGCTGGGCAAACTGCTGGGCTGAGCGGCGAAGAACTATTCCGGTGGCGTAGGCGACCAGAGCCCGGTGGCGGTACCGGCGGCCAGATGCCCACGGTAGACACCGACCTTGTCACGGATGATGCCGAGGCTCGCGGCCAGGTCGGCGATCTTGTCCTCGACCGCCCGTTGATGCTCTTCGAGCAGCGCCAGTCGCTGCGCCTCGTTGCCGGGACCGGATCGGACCAGTGCGGCGAACCGCTGCACGGTCGCGATCGGCATCCCGGAATCCCGGAGCCGTTTACACAGCAGCAGCCATTCCACGTCGGCGGCGCCGTAGACGCGGCGCCCGCCGGCCGTCCGCGGAATCGGTCGCAGGAAAAGCCCCTCACGTTCGAAGAAGCGCAACGCGTGGACACCGAGACCGGTGGCCTCCGCCACGTCCCCGATGGACAACTCGTTCATACACCCCTCCGCACAGCTTGACCTAGATCGCACTCTAGATCCTAGCGTTCCACCCATGGCTACCACACAACGCAAGATCGGCTCCGGCTTCGGTCCCCGCAGTACCGCGGACGACGTGCTGGCGGGCCTCGACCTCGTCGGCCGTACCGCCCTCGTCACCGGCGGCTACTCCGGTCTGGGCCGGGAAGCCACCGCCGCGCTCGCCCGCGCGGGTGCCGATGTCATCGTGCCCGCGCGCCGGCCGGCGGCCGCCGTCGCCGCGCTACCCGACCACCCACGGATCCGGGTGCTGGAACTCGACCTGGCCTCCCCGGCCGCGATCCGGATATTCGCCGACCGGTTCCTGGCGACCGGTACGGTCCTCGACATCGTCCTCTGCAACGCCGGGGTGATGGCCTATCCGACCGAACGCATCGATTCCGGCTGGGAAGCCCATTTCGCCATCAATCACCTCGGCCATTTCGCACTCGTCAACCGGCTGCGCCCGGCTCTCGCTCCGGACGGCGCACGCGTGGTCTCGGTATCCTCCGCCGGACATTTCCTCTCCGATATCCGCTGGGACGACCCACATTTCCGGCGCGATTACGATCATCTCGCGGCCTACGGTCAATCCAAGACCGCCAACGCGCTGTTCGCCGTGCACCTGAACGAACTCGGTACCTCCGACGGACTGCGCGCCTTCGCGGTGCATCCGGGCAGTATCCTCACGCCGCTGCAGCGGCATATCCCCCGCACCGAACAGTTGGCCCAGGGCTGGCTCACCGAAGACGGCGACCCCGCGGCCGGTTTCAAAACCCCCGCACAGGGCGCGGCCACGGCGGTATGGGCCGCGACCTCACCATTGCTGGACGGGTACGGCGGCGCCTACTGCCAGGACTGCGATATCGCTGAACCGGCCGTCGACGACGATATGCTCCGCGGCGGGGTGAAACCGTGGGCGACCGATCCCGACG
>JABFXT010000529.1 GCA_013361595.1 Nocardia sp.
ATGCCTTGTTGTCGGCACTGCCTCGGCGTCGCGTGGGGCTCCCGTGACCCCGGATGTGTTCATGTGCGACGCCTTCGGCGCTGCTGATCGAGGCCCTCGTGCCCCTCCTCGAGGCGCTGGTTCGTCACTCCGGCGCTCGGTGGCTGTGCCCCTTCGTCCTTTGGCTCCGGGACCGGGGCGGGTCCGGTCACAGAGGTGGATCCTCCGGAGCAGACGTGGCGTACGGGTGGACGTTCGTTTCGAGGCCGGGGCGACCTGCTCGTGGTGGGTCGGCGGATGCTTACGCGGCGGCGCGCAGGGTGGAGGGGATGAGGGGTTCGTCGAGCAGGCGGCGGAAGCGGTCGGCGCGTTCGTCCTCGTCGGCCGCGCGGTCCAGCCAGCCACCCAGGAGTTTGTAGCCTTCGACGTAGGTGCTCGTGTAGGCACGCCACAGCGGGGAGGACAGGAAGCGCAGTGACTGCCGGGCCCGTTCGGCGGTGGTGAGCGACCAGCGCTCCAAGAAGGCGGCGACTTCGTCGGCGTCTCTGCCCTGGTCGTGCAACATGAGTGCGGCGTCCTGCCGGACTCCCAGCAGTTGGCCGGAGGCTTCGGACAGCCGTTCGGCGCGTTCGCCGTCGAATCGCAGGCCGAGATCCGCGTAGATCTCCTGCGCCCACCGGCCCCATCCGGGTCCGACGATCGAGCGCAGGGCCAGATCGGCGAGCCCTTCGGCCATCAGGCACTGCGGTGTGTTCACCAGGAAGATGGTCTGCTCGGCCTGGCCCGCGGCCACGAGACCGGCTTCTTTGCGGCAGTGCTCGGTGTGGTGGCCGGGGTAGGACTCGTGTGAGATGAGCCGCGGCAGGTTCGCCATGTGCTGGCGCAGATCGGAGTTGATCGCGACGGTCGACCGGTAGTTACCGAGGTAGTAGTTGAACCCCGACCAGGGCTTGTCCCCGACCACCTCGTAGGTGACATGTTCGTGATCGGGCAGCGGGTACCGGGCACGCACGAGTTCACGCAGTGCGCTCGAGAAGGCCTGAACGCAGGCCTCGAGCCGGTCGGGCGGGATCTCGTCGGCCCGGCGGTGGGCCGCCATCCGCTCGACCAGGGGCCCCGAGCCGCCCAGGACCTCGTCGATCTTGCGGTGCGCCTCCTGATAATCGTCCGGGTCGCCGGGCGCGATATCGACATCGAAGTAGGCCCGGACCTCGTCGACGAAACCGATGTCGTCGCCGGCGAACTTCCGCCCCGAACACTCCAGAGCCCGCAAATGCACATCGATGAACTCGATACGCTCCGGCGGCAGGCCTGTGTTCGGCAACTCCGCGCGCAGCCGCGCGGCCGTCCGGGCCAGGTCGCGGGGTTCGGGCTTCGGCGCGTTCTCGACCTCCTGCCGCAACCTGGGGTCGGCTGTGTAGGCGTCGACGAACCCCTCTTCGATCCGGTCGAATGCCAGACCGAGCCGCAGGTATTCGATCACCAGGGGATGGGCTTCCATGACACCGACCCTAATCGGCATGATCGGGCGGAACCATCGTGATCCGGCTACCGGGACAGGGCGTGCTGTTCGTTGGTGGCGCGCGGCGACTGGCCGGAGAACCAGAGCGCGGCGATCGCGACTCCGGATGCGCCGATAGTTGCCACGGTCGTCGCCATCGCGGCCGGCCGGGGCCATCCCGACCAGTGCAGAAATCTGCCCCAGCGGGAAGCCGGCTCCGGCGCGGGGGCCGTGATCCCGGTGTTCGCAGTGACCGGCCCGAGCCCGCGACGATCAGGTGCCGGTGCAGTACGCCCCACGGCCATCTGGTCCCCTTCGAAGTGATTGCAGGCCAACATATCCCGAACCAGCCGCCGGTGATCGGCGGTTCCCGCGCGGTGGGGCGGTGTCAGCACCGGCGTCAGGTGGATGTCAGGGCCGGCGAGGCCGACAATTTCCGCCGGACCGTCCTGGTCGCGGTGGACGCCGCCGGCCGTTCCTTCAAGGGCGAACCCGGACCGGTCGCCGCCGAGACGACCCGCAAGATCACCGCGGCGCTCCAACACGTGTAGCGGGGTCCCGGGATGCGGGCGCATTCTCCGCCGGGTCGTCATCGCCTCCGCCCGGTTCGCCGAGGCGGTGACGCCGCGCGGGATCCACACCGACCGTTCTCGCTGTGACAACAGTAACGGCCCCCCTCGTTCACTTACTCCCCCATGAGGGGCAGAATTCAGCCATGAGGGCACAGCCAGAGCGACGGACCTGCCGGGGTCGCGACAGCCGCAGCGGCGGCGTCCCACGAGGGCGGTATCGGGAACACGAGTGTCCGGCCGAGTGGAGCGCTGAGTAGATGGCCAAGGCGAGCGAGCCGAGTCCGTATGTGGAATTCGACCGGAAACGGTGGCGCGAACTGCGCAAATCGACTCCGCTGGTGCTCACCGAAGAGGAACTGATCGGGCTGCGGGGTCTGGGCGAACAGATCGATCTGGAAGAAGTGGCCGAAGTCTATCTGCCGCTGGCGCGACTGATTCATCTGCAGGTGGCAGCCAGACAGCGGCTGTTCGCGGCCACGGCCACCTTCCTCGGAGAGTCGCATCCGGACAAACAGGTGCCCTTCGTCATCGGGGTCGCCGGCAGTGTGGCGGTGGGCAAATCCACCACCGCCCGCGTCCTGCAGGCGCTCCTGGCCCGCTGGGATCATCATCCCCGCGTCGATCTGGTGACCACGGACGGATTCCTGTACCCCACCGCGGAGCTCACCCGGCGCGGCATCATGCACCGTAAAGGCTTTCCGGAGAGCTACGACCGCCGCAAACTGCTGCGATTCGTCACCGAGGTGAAATCGGGCGCCGAAGAGGTGTGCGCGCCGGTCTATTCACATATCTCCTACGATATCGTTCCCGGTGAATTCCACTGCGTACGCCAGCCGGACATCCTCATCGTCGAGGGACTGAACGTATTACAGACCGGCCCCCGGCTCATGGTCTCGGATCTCTTCGACTTCTCGATCTATGTCGACGCTCGCATCGAGGATATCGAAACCTGGTATGTACGAAGGTTCCTCAGCTTGCGCGCCACCGGATTCGCGGACCCGAAAGCCCATTTCCACCACTACGCGAAATTCACGGACGCCGAGGCGACAGCGGCGGCGAAAGATATCTGGAACTCCACCAACCGCCCCAACCTGGTGGACAACATCCTGCCCACCCGCCCCCGGGCGACCCTGGTACTGCGCAAGGATTCCGACCACACGATCAACCGATTGCGCCTCCGGAAGCTGTGACCCCGCCGCCGAGCACACCTCTCGACCCCCGATCGAGAACCACGACACGGGCCGGCCGCACCCCCGGCACCGAGCCCAACGAGGCCACACTCTTACAAGGTCTACCCCCAACCCATGCCCCGACCGCCCACGCAACCCAATGAGTCGAGTTTTACGAGACACCTCAAAGGTTGAG
>JABFXT010000356.1 GCA_013361595.1 Nocardia sp.
TCGCGGCCATGACGTCCGGGACCACAGCGCTCAACGACATCTCCGACGCCACCGCCCAGGCGGTCCGGCGCAACCCCGCGAACGCCGCCGCGGTGGTCCGTGTCTCCGGTGCCCCGCAGGGCGCCGTCGGCAGCACGATCACCGCAAGAGCACACGATTTCCGGGTGGACGAGCCACCGGCCCTCGGCGGCGAGGATACCGCCGCCAACCCGGTGGAGATCTATCTCGGCGCGTTGATCTCCTGCCAGATCGTCACCTATCGGTTCTGGGCGCAGCGGCTGGGCATCGTGGTCGACGAACTGTCCGTCGAAGCCGAAGGCGATCTGGACGTCCGCGGCTTCTTCGGCCTCGACGACGATGTCCGGGCCGGTTTCCAGGCGGTGCGGGTACGGGTGCGGATCTCCGGGCCGGAGACCGGCGACCGCTACGCCGAACTACAGGCCGCCGTCGACGCCCACTGCCCGGTCCTCGATCTGACGACCAAGGCGACACCGGTGCACACCACCTTGGAAACCGCCTGACCGCCCCGAGCCGGACGCGATCGGCGCGCCCTGCAACCCTCCGGGCGCGCTGGTCACGTCCCGACCGACCACGACCGACCGCCGAGAGGGCGATCCCCTGGACCGATCAGGAATCGAGAAGCACCCGGCCCGGAGCACGAATTAACGTTGTCGGCATGACGACCACGACAGCCACCACCACCCTGAACATCCACCTCGGAGTGGACGATCCCGATACCACCCGGGCGACCTACGCCGCCGCTTTCGGCCTGGGTGCGGAACTGGATTACCGCGCGAACCAGGAACCCACGAGCGGCTTCCGCGGCTTCATCATCTCCCTCGTGGTATCCCAGCCGAGCACCGTCGACAGCCTCGTCGGCACCGCGCTCGAGGCCGGTTTCACAACTTTGAAACCGGCCACCAAGAGCTTCTGGGGATACGGCGGTGTCGTCACCGCACCGGACGGGGCGATCTGGAAGATCACCACCTCCAACAAGAAGGACACCGGGCCGGCCACCCGGGAAATCGACCAGGTCGTGCTGCTGCTCGGTGTGGACAACGTCAAAGCGACCAAACAGTTCTATGTCGACCGCGGCTTGACCGTGGCGAAGAGTTTCGGCAGCAAATACGTCGAATTCGCGACTCCGGACTCACCGGTGGGCCTCGCGCTCTACGGCCGTCGCGCCGCCGCCAAGGATGCCGGCATCGCCGCGGAAGGCAGCGGTTCGCACCGCATCGTCATCGTCGGCGACGCGGGCCCGTTCACCGATCCGGACGGTTTCGTCTGGGAGCCCGCGGCGAACTGAGGTCGGGCAGTCGGCGCGACGCGGCGCCGACTCCGGACCTCCCGGCAGTCGGGTTGTGGACCGGTGGTGTCGATCGACGGTTATCGATCGGAAGTCCACCGATTCACATATTTTGATGCGCATATCTCGGTATCGTGATCGGACTCGCGTGACCGGAAGCCTGGCGATCGAACCGAGCCCGATTCGACCGGGCCCGCGAACCCGTGCCCAGTGGTCGATCCCGGCGCTTCCGAATCTGCGTGGCGGAACTCCCACTCCCCCACCGCCGGCCCTGGAAGCTCTGATGCCGAACCCACCGAACACGCACCGCCCCGGGTATTCGAACGAGACGAATCGGACGCTTCGGGGCGGCGCGGGTTCCTGAGTGGGGGTCAGTCGGCCGGGGCCGTATGCGCCGGACGCTGCCGGACACAGAACACGACCGGAATCGCGGTGACCAGCAGGACCACACCGGCGGTGGTGAGCGCCAGATGGTCGGCCGAGGAGAACGCCTCGTGCACCGCCCGCACGACCCGGTCGGCGAGCGCGGGCGGGAGTGAGGAGGCCGAGATATTGCCCTCGCCGGTGGCGGCGACGATCTTCCCCACAGTTTCGTCGGGAAGCTGCTGCGCATGCAGATCATCGGTGAGATCGGCGGCGAACCGGGTGGTCAGAATGGTGCCGAGAATACTGGCGCCCAGGACATTACCCACCTGACGGAACATATTGACCGCGGCGCTGGCCATCCCCGCCTGGTGCAATGGGACACTGATGACGGCCGCCGCGGTGGACGGCGCGACGAGCATCCCGCTGCCGATGCCGACCAGCAGCAGGCCCGGCCAGACGCGGGCGAATCCGGGTTCGGGCGGCGCGGCCAGCAATGCGAAGACACCGGCCGCCATGACGACCAGCCCGAGGGTGAGCATGGTTTTGAAGCCGGTGCGGTGCACGAGCCGACCGGCGAGGGCGCTGACCAGGATGAACGGAACGAACATCACCAGCAGGCGCAGCCCGGCACCGAACGGCGACGTCTCCTGGACGTGCTGCAGATAGAGCACGGTGACCAGCGCGGTCCCGGTGAAGCCGAACAGCGTGATCGCGGCGACCGCCATCACCGCGCTGAAGGAGGGCGAGCGGAACAGCGCCACGTCCAGCATCGGGTCGGGGTGGCGGATCTCGTGCAGAACGAAAGCGATGAGAGCGATCACGAGCACGGCGTAGGCCACGAGGATATGTCCGGCGGTGTATCCGGAAGCGCCGCCTTCGATCACCGCGTAGGTCAGGGTAGCCACCGTGAGGGTGCCCAGCACGATGCCGATCGGGTCGAGTTTGCGTCCGGGCTGTTTGCTCTCCCGCACGAAAGCGACGGCACCGACCAGCGCGAGGGCACCGAGTACGACATTGATCATGTAGATCGAATGCCAGGAGAACGCATTGAGCAGCGCGCCCGCGACCAGCGGGCCGACCGCCAGACCGAGACCCGAACTCCCGGCCCAGACACTGATCGCCTCGGTGCGTTCGCGGGCGTCGGCGAAGGTGTGACTGACGATCGCCAGACCCGCGGGCAGCACCATGGCTCCACCCACGCCCATGACGACCTGGGCGGCGATCAGCGCCGGGGTGCTGTGCGATGCGAAGGCCGCGGCGCTTCCCAGACCGAAAACGGTGGCACCCGCGGCGAAAACGAGCCGGCGGCCGACGAGATCGGCGAGGGTGCCGGCACCGAGTACCAGACTCGCCACCACCAGGCTGTAGGCGCTGCTGATCCAGACCGCAGCGGCGGAGCCGGAATGGAGATCGGATTGGATCATCGCCAGGCCGCCGATGGTCGACGACACGTTGACGAAGGTCATCATGGTGCCGATACAGACCACGGCCAGCACCAGCCAGCGACCTGGCGGGGCGGCCTCGGCACCGGTCGCATCGGGGGTGGTAGCGGAATGTTCGCGGGTAGCCGATTCGGGCTGACTCATATCGTGCCGTGTCTTTCTCCGAGGTGACGCATCGGTCCGGCCGGCTCGCGTTCACGGGCCACCGGACTCGGCGGCGCCGAGGAGCAGCGCGCTGCACCCCGGCGTCGTCGTCACATGGTTTCCGTGCTGTTCACAACCGCCCGGAGCCATGCGCAC
>JABFXT010000786.1 GCA_013361595.1 Nocardia sp.
ATGGCGGATACCGGCGAATTGCCGAAGCTGTGGAGCGCGTATCGCGGAACTCGGAGTGAAACCTTGCATCCCGAAGCCGTCGAACGTCGGTACGGGCGAAAGCCGGCATAACGCTCGAATCGGCCGAGATCTCGAGTTACCTTCGGAGAGAGTGTGTTTCACGGCAACTTCGGGGTGTGAGATCGTGAACGGAATCCAGAATGCGCTGATTTTCGACGAATCGGGCAAGTCACCGAGCTTCGGGCCGCCGTTCATGGCGCACGCACCGGCGTCGGCGGCAGCGGCGCTTGCGTCACTGACCGTCGCCGACAATGTGGGTGCGGTGATCGCCACCCGCAGCGAGACGGACGCGAGGAAGGCGGTTCGCTGCATTCGGCAGGTGAATCAGCACGCGGCCCTTCTACTCGACGCGAATCGGTACAGCGGCAGGAGTCGTGGGGTCGGTGCCCACTGTATGACCACCGGTTGGATCAATATGCAGATGAAACTCGGATTGCGCTGGACGCTCACCGACTCCGGGTATATTCCCGCCCACGATCTGGCCGCTCTGCGTGCGGTGCTCGCCTGGGGATCGGACTTGCCGCAGTTGGTCACGGCGCTACCGCTGGCGATCCAGTGGCTGACAATCGATCACGAAGCACTGATCACCGAGCTCGCCGCCACCGGCAAACCTGTCGCACTGATGCTCGAGTCCGAAGGAGATCCACTGGCGACGGAAGCCGCGGTCGCGGGATTGATCGCCGTGCTGCGCTGCTCGGTGCCGGTACTACTGCTGCGGTCGGACACGTCTGTGCTCGGCGCCCTTGCCCACGGCGCCGTCGCGGTATCGGTGGGTACCAGAAGTGCTTTGCGCCATATCTATCCGATGAAGAACAGCGGTGGTGGGTTCACGCCACCGCCGGCGGCGTATGTCCCCGCGTTGTTGTCCTACAAGCGGCTCACCACGATCGAGGACGGAATCACCCGAAATCCTGGTCTCGATGTGTGGAAATGCGACTGTACGGTGTGCTCGGGTCGGTCACTCGACTGGATCTGGTCACGAACGGATTTCGAAGAGGCGGCTTTCGAACACTCACTCGCTGCTCAGGCCGCGCTGGCGAAGAGCCTCATGAGGTACCCGGCGGGGGAGCGAGGTAGCGAGTGGAAAACGAGGTGCGCTGTCGCTCAGCGGAACCACGAGGTGATCTCGAAAAGGAAAGGTGGGGCGTGGCGGCCGGCGAAGACACTCAACGCATGGATGTCGTCGACCCCGCGTTCGCCGGCGAGTACCCCGTAGCGAGTGCCCACCCGAACAGCAGCTCCTCCTTGTGGCGCAGCGATGCCATCCGTCGCGCGGTGGCGACCGGACCGCGTCGTCCTTCCACGAGAACATCGAGATCGTCGCTCTGTTCACGAACAACGTAGATCTCGGCGAGGTCGAATTCCGACAGTGTCCATGTGGTGGGGCCGCGGACGCCGGACGTGAGCCATAGCCCGGCGCCGTAGCCGGCGAGTGAGTCGAGCGCGTTCAACGCGTCCGTGGGCTTGGCGGCGGTCGAGACGAAGCCGGCGATCGACACGGCTGGACGCGGCGGCGAGGCTCCCAAAGCGGTTGTCCAGGATTCCCATATTCCCAGGGTGGATCGATCGGGTTCCGGGCCGTGCCCGCCGGCGACACGCTCCTCCCAGACTTGTGTATCGATCTCTACCACTGGGAATACGACGTAGTCGCTGACCCTCGTCCGAGGTAGCACCACCCCACCCCACGCCGCGGCGCGGACGCTGTCCACCACTCGCTGCGGTACGGATTCGTGTGGTTCGGGGGTTCGGTGGCCGATCATCAGGGTGCAACGGTAGCCGGTGCCGACCGTCATCGGCAGGCAACGGGCCGATCTGTCGACCACTGCGACCGAATGTTCAGGACGGGTGCGTTCGGGATATTCTCGCCGAGCTGGACCGGCCGCGCCGGTGTGGAGTATCGCCAGGGGGAGAACGTGGGCGCCCATCGCCTTTTCTCGCGACTTACCGCAGGTCGCTTCAATGTATCTCGGACGTCCCGGAGTTACTCGCGGATACGAGCGACTGCCGCGTCGGTCACCGCCGCCGCGCTCCTGCTGAGCGGATGCCGGAGCGCGACCGAGACGGTGACGGTGGAGGCTACTCCGTGCACTGCGGCGCCGGCGGAGACCGGCGAGGACGAGTTCGGTGCCGGCGCACTTGCCGAAGGAGCGCGCATGGCCGAGGCTTTGGCGTGGCCGACCGAGATCGACCCGGCTTACGTTCGCCACAGCAGCTCCGGCGTGTTGACCGGTTCGCGGCTGATGGTGACCGCCGGACACAATAATGAGGTCGCCGACGCGGCCGAGGATCACGGGCTGCTCGCCGGGTTCGTGAGCACCCGGTTTGCCGGGGACGCCGGGTCGCGGGACAGTCGCTGGCTCATCCACGCGATCATGCGGTTCCGGGACAGCGCGAGCGCGTGCGCCGCGGCGACCGCCCTTGCCGGGGCTGCCGAACGGTCACGGGGAATGATGGACACCGCGGACCGTGAGCCCGCAATTCTCCCGGGCGCGGCCGACACTCATTTCAGCCTGCGCGACCAGAGCGGGCGGCTCGACGGCCTGGCGGTCACCTCATATGACGATTATGTCGTCTACACCGAGGCCCGAGGCCGCGACCGCGCGGAGATCGAGCGCGTGCTC
The DNA here is from genome assembly GCA_013361595.1 of Nocardia sp. GTDB lineage: Bacteria > Actinomycetota > Actinomycetes > Mycobacteriales > Mycobacteriaceae > Nocardia. Next base: position 2,682 of record JABFXT010000786.1, read on the forward strand.
ACCCGGGCGCTGGAATTGCAGCGCCCGCTGCTGAACTCCTTCGCGGCGACTCCGGTGCCGGAGCTGGCACGGCTTCCCTACGATCCCGATGGAGTATTCGCGTTGTCGGTCGGGGCGAACGCCACGGGGCCGGGCGCCTATGGGCCGCGTGGTGCGGTGGCATTCGCCGAAGACCAGGTGACGGCTGCTCGGCTATATCCCGAGCTGGGAGTGTCGGCGATGGCGAACAAGGGAACGACCGTGTACCGCACCGCCGATCCTGCGGGCGCCGCGCGGCTCCGCGGGTTCTTGACGGAAGCGATCGGCGCCGCGCACGGCAAAACCGCGGCGCCGCCGCCCGGCGAGCTGCCCGAGACTTCCTGCCTCTCGGACGGTAGGGATCATCCGAACGCCTGGACCTGTGTCGTTTCGGCGGGTTCCCATGTGGCCGAGGCGTGGGGTCGCGACCAGGAAGAAACCCATCAACTCGTCCGGGAACAGCACGCGGTCCTCACCGCAGCCGAGTAGGCGACTCCGCGGTGATCCGCGTGGTCCAGAGCCTCCTCGCAGCGCTAATCGCGCCAGACGGGTGGGCGCTTCGCCAGGAAGGCCGTCATCCCTTCGCGGGCGCCGGGAAGTTGAGCGGCGGCGGCCATCACCTCCAGGGCGAGGGCATAGGCATCTGCTTCCGGGCGGTCGAGTTGGCTGTAGAGAGTGCGTTTGCCGAGTGCCTTGCTGGCCCGGCT
>JABFXT010000499.1 GCA_013361595.1 Nocardia sp.
TCGTACCGGCCGCGATCACCCGCGGACTCGGATGTCCGGCGCCGCAGGGTACTCGTGCGATGGTGCGGTGCCCGGGGCGGTCCCGGTCGCGGCGTGTGCGGCGATCGCGCGTGCGCTGGTGACAGGCGCGCCCGCTCGGCCGTGCCTGATCCCGCAGCGCCGGCCGCGATTGCGCCGCGGGCTCCCGGACCGGAGTTCGTTCGTGCGGGACTTGTCGCCGGGTGCCAGATCATCTCGTGAATCCACAGTCCGTCTGTCCGACAGTTTGGAGAAGTAGCCGCTCATGGGCATTTTCGAAGTACCGGTAGCAGCAGAACCGGCGGTATCGCGCCGGGCCGGATCCGGCACCCGGGTGACACAGCCGGCCGCGGGCCCGCTTCCCGGCTCGGGTCAGCGCGCGGTACGCCGCGCCCACCATGCCGGTGCCCGGTGAGCGCGCCGGTATCCCCGCCACTCGGCAGCGGGCCCGGTACGGACCGGTCGATCGCCACCGCCGCACCGTCGCGGCGGCGCGGCCGGGTGATCTGGTCCGACGCCCAGAAGGGTTTCGGCTATATCGAACCCGAGGACGATATCGCGCCGATCTTCGTCGAATATCGCAGTATCGACGCCGACGGCTATCGGGTGCTCTTCGCCGACCAGAGTGTCGAGTTCGCCACGGTGCGGCGCGCGGGCGGTGCGGAGGCCGTCGCCGTGCGACCTTGCTCCTGAAGATGGTGACCGGCGACGCACCCGGTGAATGCTTGACTCATTCCAGAAAAGAGACGAGACTTTCGCCTGTGCATGCGGCCGTGGATTTCCAGCAGATGCTGCGGGGAGTTTCGCTACGCGTGACAGCCCCGCGCGTGGCGGTGCTGAGCGCGGTACACGACCACCCGCATGCCGATACCGATTCGATCATCCGCGCCGTGCGATCGCGCCTGTCGGCCGTCTCGCACCAGGCGGTGTACGACTCGTTGCACACGCTCACCGCGGCCGGACTGCTCCGTTGTATCCAGCCCTCCGGCCTGGTCGCCCGTTACGAGTCCCGCGTCGGTGACAATCACCACCACGTCGTCTGCCGGAACTGTGGTTCCATCGCCGATGTCGACTGCGCCGTCGGCGAGGCTCCGTGCTTGACCGCCTCCGACGACCACGGCTATTCGATCGACGAAGCCGAGGTCATCTACTGGGGCCTGTGCCCCGAGTGCGCGGCAGCCCAGCACACCTGATCGCAGCTCCTACCTTTACTCAGGAAGGAAAGTCGTGACCTCCGATAGTCGTCCACCCGCTCCTGATACCGGAACTCGCAGCGCCAGCGAGAGCGAGAACCCGGCGATCCCGTCGCCCACTCCACACACCGATCATCGCCCACGCACCAATGCCGACTGGTGGCCGGAACAGATCGATGTGTCGGTACTGCACGCCCATTCGTCGAAAGCCGATCCGCTGGGGGCGGATTTCGACTACGCCGCGGAGTTCGCGAAACTCGATGTCGAAGCGCTGAAGGCCGATGTCGAGGCGGTGCTGACCGATTCACAGGACTGGTGGCCCGCCGATTACGGAAACTACGGCGGCCTGTTCATCCGGATGAGCTGGCACGCGGCGGGTACCTACCGTATCGCCGACGGCCGCGGCGGCGGTGGCCAGGGCGCGCAGCGTTTCGCACCACTCAACAGCTGGCCCGACAATGCCAGCCTCGACAAGGCCCGCCGACTGTTGTGGCCGGTCAAACAGAAGTACGGCAACAGTATCTCCTGGGCCGACCTGCTGGTTTTCGCCGGTAACGTCGCGCTGGACTCGATGGGGTTCCAGACCTTCGGGTTCGGATTCGGGCGGCCCGATATCTGGGAGCCCGAAGAGGTCTACTGGGGTCCGGAGGACACCTGGCTCGGCGACGAGCGCTACAGCGGCGACCGGGATCTGGCGAATCCGCTGGCCAATGTCCAGATGGGCCTGATCTACGTGAATCCCGAAGGGCCCAACGGCCGGCCCGACCCGGTGGCGGCCGCCCGCGATATCCGGGAAACGTTCGCCCGGATGGCCATGAACGACGAGGAGACCGCCGCGTTGATCGTCGGCGGGCACAGCTTCGGCAAAACACACGGTGCCGGTGACGCGGACCTGGTGGGCGCCGAACCCGAAGCCGCCCCGATCGAACAGCAGGGGCTGGGCTGGAAGAGCAGCTACGGCACCGGAAAAGGCAAGGACGCGATCACCAGCGGCCTGGAGGTCGTCTGGACCGCTACGCCGACCCGGTGGAGCAACGGTTTCCTGCAGAATCTGTACGGCTACGAATGGGAACTCACCAAAAGCCCCGCCGGGGCCTACCAGTGGAAGCCGAAGGACGGAGCGGGCGCGGGCACCATCCCGGATCCGTTCGACGGACCCGCGCGCACGCCCACCATGCTGACCACGGATCTGTCGCTGCGGGAAGACCCGATCTACCGGGAGATCACCAGCCGCTGGCTGGAACATCCCGAAGAGCTCGCCGAGGCGTTCGCCAAGGCGTGGTACAAACTGCTGCACCGCGATATGGGCCCGATCAGCCGTTACCTCGGCCCCTGGGTGCCCGAACCCCAGCTGTGGCAGGATCCCGTTCCGGCGGTCGATCATGATCTGATCGACGACAAGGACATCGCGGAGCTGAAGCGCAAGGTTCTCGATTCCGGCCTGTCGGTTCCGCAGCTGGTCAAGACCGCGTGGGCGGCGGCGGCGAGTTTCCGGAGCACGGATAAGCGCGGCGGTGCCAACGGCGCCCGGATCCGGCTCGAACCGCAGCGGCGCTGGGAGGTCAACGAACCGTCCGAGCTGGCGAAGGTGCTGCCGGTCCTCGAACAGATCCAGCGGGACTTCAATGATTCGGCTTCCGGCGGCAAGAAGGTTTCGCTGGCCGATCTGATCGTCCTCGCCGGTTCGGCGGCGGTCGAGAAGGCCGCCGGCGACGCCGGACACGATGTCACCGTGCCGTTCCGGCCCGGCCGCACCGACGCGACCCAGGAGAACACCGATGTGGAATCGTTCGCGGTCCTCGAACCGCGGGCCGACGGATTCCGCAACTATGTGCGACCCGGTGAGAAGGCTCCACTGGAACGGTTGCTGCTGGAGCGGGCCTACCTGCTCGACCTGACGGCTCCGGAACTGGCCGTGCTGGTCGGCGGCCTGCGGGTCCTCGGCGCGAACCACGGTGGCACCGGGCACGGCGTCTTCACCGACCGCCCGGGCGTGCTGACGACCGACTTCTTCGTCAACTTGCTCGACCAGAACACCGAGTGGAAGGCCGCGGAGTCGGCGGAGAACGTGTACGAGGGCAGTGACCGGCGTACCGGTGCGGCCGAGTGGACGGCCACCGCGAACGACTTGATATTCGGTTCGCATTCGGTACTGCGGGCCGTGGCCGAGGTCTACGCACAGCGCGATGCCGGCG
>JABFXT010000453.1 GCA_013361595.1 Nocardia sp.
ACAGTTTGCCGCCGGGGCGCAGCACCCGGCGGAATTCGGCGAGCACGCCACCTCGCTCCGGCGGCGGAATGTGGATGAGCGAGTACCAGGCCACCAGCCCGGCCCGGGTTCCATCGGCGATATCGAGTGCGGTCATCGATCCCACGTCGAAGTCGATCTCCGGGAACCTCTTCCGCGCGACCGCCACCATCTCCGGGGACAGATCGATTCCGTGTACCCGGGTTCGCTGTGTCGCCAGGAACCCGGCGATACGACCCGGCCCACATCCGATATCGGCGACGAGCCCGCCGTCCCCGACGGATTCGGCGAACGCGGTGAGAACCGCGCGGTCCCAGAACCTCTTCGCCATCTCGCCCTCGGCATGTTCGGCGTAAGCGGTGGCGATCGCGTCGTAACCGGCGCGGGTTCGAGCGAGAAAACAGGATTCGGTCACGGTAGGCGACAGTAGTATCCCGGTACCGAACCGATGCGACCGTGACGTTCGCGGTGCCGGGGCGTAGCTTTGGTGGTGTCGACCCTGACGGAACGAGCGGAGAAGACCTGGTAATGCCTGCTTCGGAATACGGCGGGCCCGGGATCGACGGATCGGACTGGAGACGCGGGCGAGTGTTCTGGTTCGACTCGGAGAAGGGCTTCGGCTATATCAAACCCGACGACGGAACCGATCAGGTGTTCGTCGAATACCGGTGCATAGAGACAGACGGCTATCGCACCCTGCACGCCGGCCAGCCGGTGCTGTTCGTCAGCACCTCCCGGCCTCGCGGTCACGAGGCGGTGACGGTCCGGCCCGAGGCCGTGCTACCCGAGGCCGCCTCGGGTGGTGACCACGTCAAGCGCTAGCGCCGGACTCCCATCGCGCCACAGATCGGCGCCGGCCAGCTCACGGCCGCCGGTGCCAGTTCGCGGTCGAGCGCGGCCACGATATCGGGGGCGAACGCGGTGGCCCGGCGGCTGCGCAGATCGACGTGGACGGCGGTGATCTCGAGGGTGCAGCTGAGCCGCCGGGTGGTGTCGTTGACCAGAAGCGCCATGGCGTGTACGACCTTGTCGGAACGGTCCACTCCGCGTACATACACCGAGATCTCTTCGCCGATCCGGGTTTCCGAGTAGTACCGGATATGGTGCTCGCCGGTGAAGAACCCGGCATCGCGGGCGGTGCGATATTCGTCGGTGATGCCGACCCGGTCGAAGACTCGCGTCGTGGCCGATACGCACAGATCGAAATAGTGCGCGATGTTCATATGGTCGTTCTCGTCGCGGTAGGCCTCGGGGACGGTGAGCGGGCCCAGCTCCCGGGGCAATGCCGCGACCTGGTCGTAACTGGGAATCGAAATCGCCCCGGTCATGATCACTCCTCTCGTCCCCGGCCGAGTGTATCGACGCGCGGATCGGCCCCGGATCCCAGGGATCCGGGGCCGACATCGTTTTTCAGAGCGGTCGTACGTCGATGACCTTGCGCAACCGGGCCTTGTCGCGCTCCAACCGGCGGGCCTCGTAGGCGATGGGGAAGTAGCGCACTCGTTCCGGCAGCAGCGGGACCAGGCGCGCGAGGAACCAGCCGAGGATTCGCAGTTTGCGTTCGTCGGATTCGCTCCAGGTGAGACCCAGCTTCTTTCGGGCGGCTTCCGGGGTGGTGCCCACGGTGACGAAATACTGCATACGGCCGAACGGATCGCTCACTGCGCGCCACAGCGGGTGCAGGGCTCGCGGCAGCTGAGCGGGCGGTGCGACGGTCCGGATGACCTTCAGATAGTCCTTGGAGGTCTGGGTGGCCTGCAGGTGGTTCTCGACCTGATCGGCGAAGAACTTCTCGAAATCGGCGTAGGTGGCCGGGAGTTCCTTGGGGGGCACCGAGAAATTGCGCATCAGCTGCAGGGCTTCGCGGTAGTCGTCCTCTTTCTCGGCGACGGTCAGCGGCCGCTTGGAGAAATACTTCGCGTTCTCGGAGAACGCGAACGTACCGGTGTGCAGTACCCAGGCCCACGGGCCGCTGGACAGCGCCGTGTGCCGGACGCCCTCGGTATCGGTGGTGTTGAGCGTGGCGTGCATCTTGCGTAGCCGGTCGGTCTCGCCGAGTGACTCCTCGCCGCCGTAGGTCCACATCATCACCGCCGACAGGCTGCGCACCGCGCGGCCGACCGGGTCGGTGCGGAAAGTGGAGTGGGCGTCGACCACCGCGGAGATCGTCGGCTCCATGGTCTGCAGGAGGAAGGCCGAGCCCGCGGTGAGGGAGAAGGTGATCAGGCCGGTTTCTTCCCAGGTCCGGGTGCCGGGACCGAATGGACGACGCTCCGCTGGAGCGTGCGTATCGATGGCTGCGACGGACGCGGTCATGCGGATCTCCCTTGATCTACTGCATCGATCTGATGAGACGATGATACTCTAAATCTCTCACCATTGCGTGTGCGACCGAGGGTCGGCCATTGCTTCGGGACGTATCGGGGATGCGCGGCGATTGCCGGATCGAGGTGGTATCCGCGCAGCGGAACAGCTCGGTGAATTGTGGAGGCCGGATCGGCCGAACGGGTGCGACGGATTCTGGATATGAGAGCGGGCCTCGGCGAAGGGGGGGAGTTAGCCGAGGCCCGCGTAAGGTCGGCCCGGGGGGGAGGGGCCGACGCAAACGATCCTACGCGATATCCGGAATTTACGCGCACAAGGGGCCCAAGAGTTTCGAACTTTTCTCGGTACGGATCACAGTGTCGTGAACAGGCCGGAAACCCGTTCGGCAGATGCTTCGAATCCGTTGCCGGACAATTGAATCAACCAATTGGACCGGTGTATTCCGCCTAGCGGAACAAGTGCTCGCGCGGGTCGTTCCGAACCTGTTGCACGGCGCTCACGGTGCCCACTTGTCGGACCCTGCTGTCACTATGCCGCTGTGCACTGTGAGCATGCGCACGGCCACGCCCACTGTCGTTCTCCGGCGCCGGAACGAGTAAGGCCGGATACCGAATCGAGTAGTGCGCTACGCGCGATTCGGCGGTCGGTGGCGATGACCATGGAGGCTGTCGCACCCCGCCCCGGCTACCCCGAGCACAGCCGGGGCGGAGTGCGGCCCGCTCCGAGCGGGGGAGGTCACCGGAGAACCGGATAAATCGGATGAAAACGTCGGAGGCCGCGACGATACTGCACAGTGTCGGCCCGAATGCCGAAGCGCTCCAGGTCGGTGGCCGATCCGCTGCCGGCGATATACGACTCGTCCTCGTCACATATCCGAATCAGGAGAATCATGCCCGACGCAATAGTCGCCGAGGGTCTCGTCAAACACTACGGCCGCCGGGTACGCGCACTCGACGGCCTCGACCTGACCGTGCCCGAGGGCACGGTCACCGCACTGCTGGGACCCAACGGAGCCGGTAAGACCACCACCGTGCGAGTACTCACCACACTGCTGGTGCCCGA
>JABFXT010000793.1 GCA_013361595.1 Nocardia sp.
TGGACGGATATGTCGGTGCCGATCCGTAGCGTGCGGTTCGTCACCCCCCACCGGGGTCCGAGCCGATCTGGAGGCACTGTGGAGAACGTGTGGCCGACCGTCCGGTCCGAGCGGACGGCGCTCATAGCGGATCTCGAAGGGCTCACCGCCGAACAGTGGGCGACCCCGTCGTTGTGTACGGGGTGGACCGTGCACGATGTGCTCGCGCATATCGTGGCCACCGCGAAAACGTCGGTACCGGGGTTCTGTCTGCAGTTCGCCCGGGCCCGCTTCGATTTCGACCGGTTCACCGAGAACGGTGTCGAACGGGAGCGCGCCGCGACACCCGCCGAAACGCTGGACCGGCTCCGGGCGGTGGTGGACCGTACGGTGACCCCGCCCGCCCCGCGCGACAGCAGGCTGGTGGAGATGATCGTGCACGGGGAGGACATCCGGCGACCACTGGGAATCACGCGCGAATACCCGGTACAGGCCACCGCCGACGCATTGCGGCTGCAGTTGCGGACCTCGGCGGGGTTCGGCGGCGGGAAGGAACTCGCCGCCGGGCTCACCCTGGTGGCCGAGGACGCGGAATTCACCTCGGGGTCGGGGTCGGGGCCGCAGGTGCGCGGCCCGCTGCTGGCGTTGCTGCTGGCCGCCTCGGCGCGGTCGGCCGCGGTCGCCGACCTGCACGGCGACGGTCTGGATACGCTGCGACGGCGGCTCGAAGCCGGTACCTCCTGAGGCTCCCGGGCCGGGCGGGAGGACCGAGCGGCGGGTCCGGTGTCGGACGATACTGCGACAGCTCTGGGGTGAAGTGCTGGTCTGCGGGGGTGTGCGCTGAAGGGCGTCACGCCGGTCGCTCATTCTGGATGGGTGATCCTTTGCGGACTCTCACCGGGGAATGGCTGCTCCATCTGACGTCCAAGGGAGGTCGGCCCGGATCGGCGATCGTGGAACCGGGCCATGGAGTATTCAGCCGTAACTCTGTTGGTCTTCCTCACCGATCGGCGAGGTCAGCCGGAAGGGAGCGGCCCCCGCGGGATTTATCAGTATGTCGACCCCGGTCGGCGCGATCCCGGCCAGCTCGGCCCCGCGGACCGATACCCAGCGATCGACGTCGATATCCGATTTCTGTAGTTCAGCCGTGGCGATGACGATGCAGGCCACTCCGTCGGGGCTGGTGCCGACCAGGGGTCGGCCGTCCTCGTCGCAGCCAATGGCGACCACGCAGTCGCGGACCGTTGCCAGGAGCTTCTCGCCGAGTTGATCTTCGCCACCGGCGATTCGACGCAGCACGGCGTCGATCGGATCGGTTGGCATCTCATCGCTGCTCGGCCGGTACCGTGGGTTCGGCTGAAATGGTCCCGCGGACCCGTCCGCTTCCGCCATCCAGCCGCCTACAATGATTTCAGGAGGAGGCGGATCCTGGCTGATACCCCACGCGGGGTCGAGCAATACCAGCCAGTCGCCCTGCCTGATCACTCTGTCCATCGGCCCTCCGATCGTTGCCTTCGGTCGGCGCGATCCCGGCCTGCTTTCTCGTTCTCGAATCGGGACGTCGGCACATGTCTTCGTCCGAGACCGATCTTCCCACTGCGGAATGCGGACTATGCTTCTGACCAGCTATCACTTCAGCATAGAACTCGGGAGAAATAGTGGTTCACCGACTCTCCCGTCCAGTCGGTTCGCGCATTGCATCCGCCGCAGAGGCGCTGCCCAACCACAGAATCCGGGTGGGCGGATTCGATGAGGAGAAACTGCCGTACAACTCCTCGCTCGACCAGGTGTCCTGTGTACCGCGCGGTTCTTCGGGGACCACGTGAAGGATCTGGTCCGGGTGATGACAGGGTGCGCCGAGTCACTCACCGACAACCTTGGGCGCGCCGCTGCGACGTTGGCTCGCCGGCACAGCGGCAAACCGCTGAACAGGGTCGCTACGAGGGCCCAGGACGAGGACGCCCGGGGGGCGGTTTTCGTGGGCAGGAGCCGGTTCGGTTTTCGGAAGACCTTTACCAGCGTCGATGTGCTGAGCGTTCCCCTGAAAGATGCCAGCGGAAACTTGGTCGGTGTGGCCTTCCCGTCGAAGCGCCGCGACGTCGAAGACGTTACCGCGTGGGCGAGAGCGGATTACCCATTGGGCAACCGTAGATTTTCCATCGGCAAACCCGTCAGTGGCACTGATTCCGAAACAGGTCGGCCGTTCATGCACTTCGATACGAAGAGAGCTCCATGGGATGAAGAAGAGGGCGGTCGAGCGCCGGCCATCTTCTTCGCGCACTTCTTCGGCGGGAAGGCTCAGGTAATGGTCAAGGGTAAAAGGCTGTCCATCGACCCTGGAACCTTCGGCGAAATACTTGCCGAAAACAAGGACTTTGTGCGCAGGGTGAACGAGAACCGTGGCGGCTCTTCCGTGGCGCTGTTGTGTCGATTGGGCTCCGGAGCAGAGGAAGTGGCGGAAGCCCTGTGGCGATCCGGACTCGACACGAAGGTTCATGCGTTCAAACCGAACGTCGGCTTGAGACTCCACCACCTCGAAGGAGGCAAGACTGTTGCGGAAACGGTAGCCGCACCGACCAACCGCGCGGAACGGAAGTCGCTGGAAGACTCTATCGTCAGTTACGAGCCGCCGAGGCCTTTCGGCAACGAGAGCGGCTGATTACGGAAGTTCCGCCCACCTATGCGGTGCCGGATGGCCATCGTGCCGGAAGTAGTGGCGGTGTTGCGCGCTCGTCGGACCCGACCCGCTCACCATGCTTCCGGAATATCAATTGTCGACCGATGGGCGAAATCGTCGTAGCGTCGATGAGGTGACTGTGCCAACAGACCTGCCCGCCACCGCGGGCGCGTTGCGGGCGGCCGGGTACGCGCCGCGAAGTGTGAAGGCCGAGATCCGGGAGAATCTGCTGGCCCGGCTGGGGTCGGGCGACGATCCGTGGCCCGGGATCGTCGGCTTCGATCGCACCGTGCTGCCTCAATTGGAGCGCGCGTTGCTGGCGGGTCACGATGTGGTGCTGCTCGGTGAGCGGGGCCAGGGCAAGACCCGCCTGCTGCGGACCGTCGTCGAATTGCTCGACGAATGGACCCCGGTGATCGAGGGCGCGGAACTGGGCGAGCATCCGCTGGAACCGATCAGCCCGCAGGGGCGCCGGCTGGCCGCCGAACTGGGCGACGATCTGCCTGTGGCGTGGCGGCACCGCTCGCAGCGCTACGCCGAGAAACTCGCGACGCCGGATACCTCGGTGGGCGATCTCATCGGCGATGTGGACCCGGTGAAGGTCGCGCAGGGGCGCAGCCTGGGCGATCCCGAGACCATCCATTTCGGGCTGGTGCCGCGCGCGCACCGCGGGATCGTGGCGGTCAACGAACTGCCCGACCTCGCCGAACGAATCCAGGTCGCGCTGCTGAATGTCATGGAGGAGCGCGATATCCAGGTGCGCGGCTACACCCTGCGGCTACCGCTGGACGTGCTGCTGGTCGCGACCGCCAACCCCGAGGACTACACCAACCGCGGCCGGATCATCACACCGCTGAAGGACCGGTTCGGCGCCGAGATCCGCACGCACTACCCACTGACCGTCGAAGCGGAGATGGCGCTGGTGCGGCAGGAAGCCGAACTGGTCGCCGAAGTGGGTGACCCGTTGATCGAGGTGCTGGCCCGCTTCGTGCGGCGGTTGCGCGAATCCCCGGCCATCGACCAGCGTTCGGGCGTATCGGCCCGGTTCGCGGTGGCGGCCGCCGAGACCGTGGCCGCGGCCGCACTGCGGCGGGCCGCGCTGACCGGGGAGAATCCGGCGGTGGCCCGGCCGGTGGATCTGGAATCGGTGCCGGCGGTACTGCGTGGGAAACTGGAATTCGAATCCGGTGAGGAGGGCCGCGAACAGGAGCATCTCACCCATATGCTGCGGCGGGCCTTCGCCGATACCGCTCGGGACCGGCTCGGCGGACTGGATCTGCGGCCGCTGGCCGACGCGGTGGACGAGGGCCATCTGGTGACCACGGGCGAACGCGTGCCCGGCACTCGGATCCTGTCCGCGTTGCCGGAGCTGCCGGTATTGCACGAAGTGGCGCTGCGGCTGGGTGTGGCGGCGGGTGATCCGCCGCAACGGATCGCGGCGGCGGTCGAATTCGCCCTGGAATCCCTGTATCTGGCGCGGCAGGTGGCCAAGGATTCCGACGACGAGGGCAGTGCGGTGTACGGCGGATGACCGCGGCATCCGGTTTCGAAGAGGTGTGATGACAGCGTCCGACCGATACTCCTACGGGCCCTATCACGAAGGGCCCGATCCGCTGGCGCCCCCGCTCGATCTGCGGGAGGCGTTGTCGGAGATCGGGCGTGAGGTGATGGAAGGTTCCTCGCCGCGCTCGGCGCTCGAGGAACTGTTGCGGCGCGGCACATCCGGTATGCCCGGGCTGGAGGAGATCACCCGCCGGCTCTGGGAGCGGCGGGCCGAGATCTCGCGGTCCCACCGCCTGGACGGCACCCTGCGGCAGGTACGGGAACTGCTGGACGCCGCGCTCGACGCCGAGCGGCGCGCGCTGTTCCCGGACCCTTCCGACGACGCGCGCTTCGCCGAAATGCGGTTGGACGCATTGCCGTCGAGTACGGCGGGCGCGGTGAACGAGCTCGCCGAATACCCGTGGCGTTCGGAGACCGGCCGGGAGAACTACCGCAAGATCCGCGACCTGCTCGGCGAGGAACTGCTCGAATCCCGGTTCCGGGGAATGAAGCAGGCGCTGCAGAACGCGACACCACAGGATGTGGAGCGGGTCCGGCAGATGATGTCGGACCTCAACGATCTCCTCGCCGCCCATGCGCGCGGTGAGGACACCGAGCGGCAGTTCGCCGAGTTCATGGCCGAACACGGTGAGCACTTCCCGGAGAACCCGCGCGATACCGAGGAACTGATCGATGCGCTGGCCGCACGTTCGGCGGCGGCCCAGCGGATGATGAATTCGATGTCGGCGCAGCAGCGCGCCGAACTCGACGATTTAGTCGGGCAGGCGTTCGGGGATCCGCGGATAGCTCAGCAGATCGCCGATCTGGATGCGAACCTGCGCGCGTTGCGTCCCGGACAGGACTGGGAGTCGGCACGGCGTTTCCGCGGCGAGGATCCGCTGGGCATGGGCGAAGCCGTGGCGGCCATGCAGGATCTGGGTGAACTCGACGAACTCGCCGCCGCGCTCGCGCAGTCCTATCCCGGTGCGCGGCTGGAGGACATCGATCTGGAGATGCTGGAGCGGCAACTCGGCGCCGACGCCCGGGTGGACGCGGCCCGGCTGGCCGAACTGGAACGGGAACTGCGGCGGCAGGGCATGTTCGAGCGGGCTCCGGACGGTTCACTGCGCTTGACCCCGAAGGCGCTGCGGCAGCTCGGCGAGGTCGCGCTCCGCGATATCGTCGGGAAACTGCGCGGCCGCAAGGGGCAGCGCGAAACCGCGCTGGCGGGCGCGGCGGGGGAACCGACCGGCGCGAGCCGGCCGTGGGAGTTCGGCGATACCGAACCGTGGGATGTCTCGCGCACCGTGCGCAACGCGGTCCTGCGGACGGCCTCCACCGGCAGCCCGTCGGTGACGCTGGATGTCGCGGATGTGGAGATCGCCGAAACCGAGCAGCGGTCCCGGGCGGCGGTCGCGCTGTGCGTCGACACCTCGTGGTCGATGGTGCAGGACGGACGGTGGGTCCCGATGAAACGGACGGCACTGGCCCTGCAGCATCTGATCAGCACCCGTTTCCGGTCCGACGCCCTGGAATTGATCACCTTCGGGCGGCACGCCGGAACGGTGGACATCACCGAACTGACCGGGTTGGAACCGGTGTGGGAGCAGGGGACGAATCTGCACCACGCGCTGTTGCTGGCCGATCGGCATCTGCGCCGCCACCCGGACGCTGTGCCGGTCGTGCTGGTGGTCACCGACGGTGAGCCGACCGCGCATCTGGAGTCGGACGGTACCGCCTACTTCAACTGGCCGCCGGATCGGCGGACGCTGGCCGTGACCATGACCCAGGTGGATTCGCTCGCCCGGTTGGGGGCGTCGATCTCGGTGTTCATGCTGGGAGACGAACCGCGGCTGGCCGCTTTCGTCGATCTGCTGGCTCGGCGCAGCGGCGGCCGCGTGGTGGCGCCCGACTTGGACGGGCTCGGTGCCGCCGTGGTCAGCGACTATCTGCGGGGCCGACGGAGTTGACCCGGTGCCGCGTGGCCGGGTCGGCGAGCGAGGAGTGCTGATGCGGTTGGATCCGGCGGGGGCGCGGGAGCGGTTCGCCGGGGCGCGGATAGCCCGGCTCGCCACGGTCACCGCCGCGGGCACACCGCATCTCGTGCCGATAGTGTTCGCGCTCGCCGGCGATACCGTGTACACCGCGGTCGACGCCAAATCGAAATCGACCACGGCGCTGCGCCGGCTCGCCAATATCGAAGCGAACCCGGAGATCGCCGTACTGACCGATTTCTACGACGAGGACTGGTCGCGGCTGTGGTGGGTGCGCGCCGACGGCACGGCACGTATCGCGGCGGGCGACGAGGCGCGCGCTGGCCTGGAACACCTGACCGCGCGCTACCCCGTCTATGTGTCGGAGCCGCCGCCCGGACCGGTGCTGGCGCTGGATATCACGCGCTGGTCCGGCTGGGCGGCGAGCTGATCACGCGCGGGTTCAGGAACCGCCGCCCATGGCGAAGCGCAGCAGCGCCTGCTTATCGCCCTGTTTGATCTTGCCTTTGCGATTGAGTACCTCGAGCTGCCAGATATCGCCGTTGCGGAACGCGCGGGCCACGGCGTTGGCATTGTCGTTGCCCAGCAGCGACGGCCAGATATCGGCCACCTGCTGGCTGTTGCCGCCGGTGGCGTCGTAGACCTTGAAGGAGATGTTGTTCGCCTTCTCGAAGGAGGTGCCCTTCTTGAACGCGGCCGCGACGAAGACGATGGCGTCGATACCGCCGGGGATTTCGGCGAAGGTCACGTGGACCGTTTCGTCGTCCCCGGCCGCCGCGCCGGTCTGCTCGTCCCCGGAGTGCTGAACCGAGCCGTTGCCCAGCGGGTCCAGCGAATCCAGTCCGGCGAAACGGACCGGTTCGCTGCCCTGCATGAGAATGGCGATCAGATCCAGGTCGACACCCTTCTTGCGGCGCGCCCAGCCGAGCGCACCACCACTGGCGCCCGCGGAGGGGTCCCAGCTGACACCGACACTCAGCTTGGCGATCCCCGCGAGATCCGCTGCGCCGTCTTCCTTTTTGAGCGTGATCATGGCTCAACGGTACCGGCTGCCGGATAATGCCGGGTGAGCACCGAGTTCACGCTCAGAGGAGCGGGTATCCGGTGCTCGGGTGCGGCCGTGGCCACGGGTGGCGAGCGAGTCCTTCGACCCCTTCGTTGAATCGTCCCAGCAACCGGACCAGCTCTTCGACTTCCGCGTCGGGCCAGTCGGTGAGAACCGAGCCGACACCGCGGCGTTGCAGAGCGAGATCGGCCTCGAACAGCCGCAGACCTTTTTCGCTGGGACGGACCTTGCGGGCGACTCCGCCGTCGGGATCCGGCACCCGTTCCACCAGATCCTGGTCCAGCATGGCGGCGACCTGACGGTTGACGGTGGATACATCCAGTCCGAACGCTTCGGCGAGTTCGCGCAGGGACAGCGGATCGCCCAGCCGCAGTCTGGTCAGGATCAGATACGCGGATCTGTCCAGCTGGAACGGCGAATTCCGGCGGGCGGCCGGGTACTGCCGGGACAGCAGGTTCAGTTCCAGGACGAGCCGCGCCAGGACGGCGGGATCCCGGCGGTCCGCCGCGGTGGCGGCGGGCAGTGCAGCCGAATCGGACATTCGGACACTATGTCGCCTGTTTCGCCCGAATACAAAATTGTGCACGATACACAGGGTATGTAACGTGCATATTCGTGACTGCTGTGGCCGACGACCCGTCCAGATCCGACGAACGGGATCCGCCCCGCGCCACACCGACCGTGCTGGTGGCCACCCTGAGCACCATCGGCATCGTCGTCTCGCTCATGCAGACTCTGGTCGTTCCGCTCATCCCCAGTCTGCCCACCCTCCTGAACACGTCCACCACCAACGCCTCCTGGGTCATCACGGTCACTCTCCTGGCCTCCGCGGTGTGCACTCCGATCAGCGGCCGGCTCGGCGATATGTTCGGCAAACGCCGCATCCTGCTGGTCGATCTGTCGGCCATGATCATCGGTTCGGTGCTGTGCGCGATGTCCTCGTCACTGCTGCCCTCGGTGGTCGGACGTGCCCTGCAGGGCGTGGCGATCGGGGCGATTCCGCTGGGCCGCCGCATCCTGCGGGACGAACTCCCGCCCGAACGCGTCGGTTACTGGTGTTCCTCGGCTGGGGCCGCTACGAACTCCGACGCCGGCACCCCCTGGTCGACCTGCGGGTCTCGGCGCGGCCCCGGGTGCTCTTCACCAATATCGCCTCGATCGCCGTGGGGTTCGCGCTCTACGGCATGTCCCTGAGCTTCCCGCAACTGCTCATGGCACCCGCGGAAACCGGCTACGGCCTCGGATTGTCCATGGTGGCGGCCGGACTCGCCCTCGCACCCAGCGGATGCGTGATGATGCTGCTCTCACCGGTCTCCGCCCGTATCTCGGCGCGCTTCGGCCCGAAACTCACCCTCGGCGTGGGTTCGGCGGTGATCGGCCTGGGCTATCTGTGCGCGGCGGCCCTCATGGACAGTGTCTGGCAGATCATGATCGCGTCGGTGCTGGTGGCGGGCGGCGTCGGGCTCGGCTACGCGGCGATGCCCGCGCTGATCATGGGCGCGGTACCGATCACCGAAACCGCCGCCGCCAACGGACTCAACGCGCTCATGCGCTCGGTCGGTACCTCCACCTCGGCGGCGGTGATGAGCGCGGTCCTGGCCAATATGACCGTCACGATCGGCACACATCCGATGCCCTCCCGCGACGCGTTCCAGACCGCCTTCTTCATCTCGGTCACCGCGGCCTGCGTCGCTATCGCCCTCACCGCCCTCATTCCCGCCCGCGGCGACACCGGACAGCCGGAAACACGAGCACAGGAAAAACGCTCGGCGTGATCGGTGCGATCCGGCATGCTGAGTATGGCGGGAGCCGGCGAGGCACCCGGGAAAAGACGTTCCGGAACAAGGGGTGTGGGCATGGTCGGATCGCCGCTCGACGGCCGGCTGCGAAAATCACTACTCTTCACCGCCACGCTCCTGTTACTGGCAGCCACCCTCGGACTCGGCGGCTGTTCGCTCTCCGGCTCCTCCGACGGGCTGGTCGGCGAACGCCTCACCTCGTTCCCCACGATCGATCGCGCGGCGCTCACCCCGGCACAGACACGGGTCGTCGACGCCGCCGCCGCCGAATTCGCCGACCCCCGCACCGGGCCGGGCTATTCCGAGGGCAACGAGGAACCGTGGTGCGCGAACTTCGTGAGCTGGATCCTCCGGGCAGCCGGGTCACCACTGGCCAATCCGAACTCGGGTTCCTGGCGGATCCCGGGCGTGTACACCCTGCAGGAGTACTACACGAAAACCGGCCGCTTCGCCGCCGCCGGATCGGGATACCGGCCGGTCACCGGCGACGTGATCCTCTACAGCCCCGAGAGCAGATACGGCCAGCACACCAATATCGTGCTCACCGCCGACAACGGCACACTCACCACGATCGGCGGTAACGAAGGCGACGCGGTCGGAATCGAACGCTGGAACCCCGCCGCCGTACCCGATATCCATATCGTCGGTTACGGGCGACTCTCACCCGGCTGGTGACGGCCTCGCCGGATCGATACCTTCATCGCGTAGCGTGGCCAGCATTCGGTGGAGGTAGAGGTGTCGGAACGACTCATGGAACCGATCGAAGTAGGCGACCCGGGATGGATCGACTACGCCGAATTCGGCAGGCGGTTCGTCACCCACGCGGTGACCGAACAGCGGATCGAAGCGGCGGTCGCCGGGATCACCGGGCGCGGACTGACCATCGGACCGGTCAACCTGGCACCGGCCGGGCTCGCCGGATTCCTGGCCGAAGGCCGGATCGACCGCCCGACAGTGGAGCGCCGCGGCGACGATATCGCCTTCGACGTGCGGATACCGATCTCGCTGCGGGTCAAGATACTGCTCGGCGGCAAACCGCTGCGGTCGGAAACCGTGATGTCCATCGGCCTCACCTTCCACGCCCGCACCGCCGACCCACTGCTCATCGTCATCGACATACCCCGGGTGGAACCCACGGATGTGAGCGTCCTGCTGCGCCTGTCCGCCGCGGACTCGGTAGCCGAATGGCTGCTGGACCCCATCGCCGGGCTCCTGCAGCGCGAAGTCGCCCACCGCGTCAACGGAATGCTGCGCGACCCGGGCGTGATGCGCAGCCGCATCTACGATATCGAGGCCATCGTCGCCCGCGAACGCTCACCGCACCGCACCCGCACCGAGTTCGACTGGATCGACTACGCGGAATTCGGCAGGCGCTTCTTCCCACGCATCGTCACCCGCGACCGCCTCGAACAATTCGTGACCCACCTGGCCGACCGGCAGATCGAGATCGGCCCGATGCGGGCCGGCCCCCGAGCGGCGGCGGAGGTCACGGTCCACGGTGAAGTCGGCCGCCCGCAACTCACCGACCGGATACCGGAAGCCACCGCGGCCGACGACGACCCCGCCCTGGTCCGATTCGATCTCCTCGTCCCGGTCTCCCTGGACATCACGGTCAGCGTCCTCAAGGACAACCACTACCGCGCGGATATCGAGATACCGCTACAACTCACCGCCCACGCCGCCGACCCCCTGCTCATCGTGGTCGAGGTCGACCCGCCGGTCCGGGAGAACATCCGCCTCGAATATGCGGCCCAGGGTATGCGCGCGGCGGTCCTGGGGGTACTGGCGGGAATCAAGAAACAGATCGTCGCCCAGGTGGTCCGGGTGGTCCGGGGTGAACTCGCCGATCCGGCGACGCGGACGCTGGATGTGGGGGAACGGATAGATCGGCTGCTCTAGTTCCACCCCCGCGCCCGACTGCGGCGGGGCGGGCCGTGTCGACCCCCGGCTCCGCGCTCCGGCGCTCGGCGGCTGCGCTCCTTCG
Source organism: Nocardia sp. (assembly GCA_013361595.1). Taxonomy (GTDB): domain Bacteria; phylum Actinomycetota; class Actinomycetes; order Mycobacteriales; family Mycobacteriaceae; genus Nocardia. The sequence goes on from JABFXT010000793.1 coordinate 11,042, forward strand.
CTCCGGGCCCGACCCTGTGGGTGGGGTGCCGCCTTCGGCGTGGGCGTGCGGTCGGTCATGGGGTCCGGTGCAGATCCGGGGTGGTCGCTGCGTGCCTTTGCTCTCGATCGGGGGCGGGCCGGAACCACAGCTCTGATGTGCGGCCTGCTCACGATGGTGGGGTGGGAGCCATCTTGTGATGGTGGCGATGCGAGCCCGCTCGTGCAGGCGGGGAGGGGGTTCGCTTGTTGTGGGGTGGGGTTGTTTGTGGTGGTGAGGGGGTGGGCTGAT
>JABFXT010000616.1 GCA_013361595.1 Nocardia sp.
CAGCGCGGGCGCGTGAGGTCGATCTCACCGGCGCAGCGCATACCGTAGTCGCCGAGATAGGTGTCCAGCGCCGCCCGGGCTTCGCGGCCACCCGGCACCGCCACCAGCTCGTCGAGAAAACTCCGGTCTTCACGCTCCGCGTCCTCGACACCCCGCAGAAAGGTCACCACCTCGGGGTACGGACGAATCGAATCGGCGACGTCCAACAGAGCGAGACCCATCTCCGAGGTCACATTGTGCGGAACCGATTGCGCGAGCGTATCGGCCGCGTTGTTCTTCTCGCCGAGCCATTCCGCGAGATGGTCGTTGAGCCAGAACGCGGCGTCCATACTCGCCATGATCGCCCGGTAGCTGCGCGGATCGAACAAGAGCCGCTGCATCTCCTGGATATCGGTCCGGATGAACGCGAGCAGGTCCGGTCCGGATCTGGTCCCGATATCGCGCTCCAGGGCTGCCACGGAGGCTCGGTTCTCCGCGATCAATTCGGTGACGACCGCCGGATCGAGCTCGGTGGGGCCGGGAGCAGCACCGGCCGCTGGTAGGGCCGAGGGGGCCGCCGCCGAATACGTCCGGACGAAGTCTTCGCGTGCGGCGACGGTCCGCAACGCGTCTCCGATGAGCGGATCGGACTTTCCGAGCGCCTCGATCATGGTCCGGCGAGCCTCCGGCGAGGCCAGGCGTTCGGTGACATCGATGAACAGCCGCCCACCCGCGTGCCGCATGGGTGCCCGGCTGGTCAGCTGCCACATGGAGATACCCAGCGGTTTCATGGGGTCGGTCATCATCTGCTGGTGGCCGACCGAGACATAGACGCGGTTCGCGTCGTCGGCGGCCTCGGGAATCGGGAACAGGGTGGTGATCGGCCGGCTCTGCACGATGCGGAATTCGTCGTCGGCCAGGCACCATTCGATGTCCTGCGGGCTGCCGAAATGCGCCTCGATATCGCGGCCCAGGGCCGCGAGGTCCACGATCTGCGCATCGGTCAGCACCTGCCGGCTCTGCCGCTCGGGTTCGATCTCCTGGACGTGGGTGCCACCCGACGGTGCGGGCAGCACGGCGACGCGTTTGGTGGCGACCGTCCTCTCGGTGATTTCGCCGGCGCGCACCCGGTAGACATCCGCGTTCACCAGCCCGGAAACCAGGGCCTCGCCGAGACCGAACCCGGCGTCCACGGAGGTGACCTTCCGGTTCGACGTGAGGGGATCGGCGGTGACCAGAATCCCGGATGCCTGGGGAAGCACCATCCGCTGCACGACCACCGCCATCTCCACCTTGCGATGGTCGAAGCCGTTGTGCAGGCGGTAGGTGACGGCTCGTTCGGTAAACAGCGAACCCCAACACCGGCTGATGTGCCGCAGCACCGCCGCCGGTCCGGCGACGTTCAGATAGGTGTCCTGCTGACCGGCGAACGACGCGCCCGGCAGGTCCTCGGCCGTCGCGCTGGATCGGACGGCACAGGCTTCGTGCTCACCGAGCCGGCCGAGTGCGCCGGCGATCTCCGCCGCCACCTCATCGGGAATGACGGTTTCCTCGATCGAGTCCCGGATCTCCGCGCTCAGCACGCGCAGAGTCTCCCGGTCGTCCGGTGCGAGGGCCGACAACCGATCGAGCCGCTCCTCGATCGAGGGCACTCCGGCCACGACCCGCCGGAAGGCGGCGGTCGTCACACAGAAGCCGTCCGGTACTCGGGTGCCATCGATTCTGGACAGCTCGCCGAGGTTCGCGCCCTTGCCGCCGACGACCGCGATCTGCGTCCGGTCGATCTCCTGGAAGCCCAGCACGTAACCCATTCCGCAGCTCCTGACCTGTAGGTTCCGATGTTCGTGGCCGATTATGGACCACAACCCGAATCCTCATGAGGGCCCCGAATCGTGTATAACGTAGAAGGGGGATGGGGACGGCATATCGCCGCGAATCAGCATTCAGATCCGATGAGCGGATTCGTCCGGAGCCGTCCGGACCGTGCGCAGTGAAGGCTCTCGTCCGTGGTCACCGGGCTTTCGGGCGCAGCGTGCTCATGAGTTCCGAAACCGGTGCCGACGGAAGGGCTACGTTCCTCGCCGTGATGATCAGCTTCACCTGTGACCTATCGACATTCCGGTGGCTGCACAGGGGGCGCCGCGTGACCTCACCGCTCGGGTGGACGGCGTCGGGCCCAACTCCTGCATCCCCACATCAGGGCACGCTGAACGGTGGACACCAGATCAACGCCAGGAGCGCCGCGAACTGGTGGTCCATCATTCACACTATCCGCGCGGCCACCGCCGGCCCGGAGTGGATCATCCGCATGGTTGACCTGGTGCTGGGTCTGCTGGGACTGACCATCGCGCTCTGGTGGCCCGGATACGAGCGGTGAACGCGGAGATGCCCCCACCTGTCGAGGTGGGGGCATCTCCGGTTACGGCTCGGGCGGGCGGGTGGCCCGCCGGTTCGTCGGCCGTCAGGCCTCGTCGGTCCGGTAGGCGTCGAGGCGGATGGTGGCGGTCGCCTCGTGGGCGGCCATACCTTCGTACTGTGAGATGGTTTCGACCGCACCGGCCGCTTCGGGGGTGGCCGAACGTTCCACCCGCTGATAGGTCAGCGGTTTGAGGAAACGGGATACCGACAGGCCCGCACTGTGCTTGGCGCCACCGGCCGTCGGCAGGACGTGATTGGTGCCTGCCATACCCTTGTCGGAATACGCCACGGTGCTCCAGCGGCCCAGGAAGATCGAGCCGTAGTTGCGCAGGGTGTTGTGGTAGTACTCGTCGTCGGCGGTCTGGATCTCCAGATGCTCGGGAGCCAGATCGTCCATCAGCGCGGCGGCGGTCGCGGCATCCTTGGCCCAGGTCACCGACCCGTAATCGCGCCAGGCGGGTCCGGCGATATCGCGAGTCTTCAGTGTTTCCAGCTGCCGGTCGGCCTCGGCGATCACCGCTTCGCCGAGCTGCCGCGAGGTGGTGACCAGGGCGGCGGGGGACTCGGTACCGTGTTCGGCCTGGCCGAGCAGATCGGCGGCGACGGTGGCGGGGTCGGCGGTCTCGTCGGCGATCACCGCGACCTCCGACGGGCCCGCCAGCAGATCGATGGCGACCTTTCCGAAGAGCTGCCGTTTGGCCTCGGCCACATAGGCGTTGCCCGCGCCGACGAGCATATCGACAGCAGGCTCACCGACCAGTCCGAATGCCATCGCGGCGAGTGCCTGGACGCCGCCGAGGACGTAGACGCGATCGGCGCCGGAGAGGTAGCAGGAGTACAGGACGGCGGGGTCGGCGGTGCCGTCGCGGCGCGGGGGAGTGCAGGCGAGCACGGTCGGCACGCCGGCGACCTTGGCCACGCCGACGGTCATGAACGCACCGGCGAGCAGCGGGAAACGACCGGCCGGGACGTAGGCGCCCACTCGGTTCCTGGTCGTTCCGGCTCAA
>JABFXT010000071.1 GCA_013361595.1 Nocardia sp.
GCTTCCTGCGCGGGTTCGGCGGGGGCGGGCGCGGGTTCGGCGGCGGCCGGTTCGGGAGCCGGGGCGGGCGCGGGCGCCTCGCCGGCGTCACCGATGACACCCAGTTCGCCACCTACCTCGACGATGTCGTCTTCCTTGGCGACGATCTTCGTCAACACACCCGCCGCGGGGGACGGGATCTCGGTGTCGACCTTGTCGGTGGAGACCTCGAGCAGCGGCTCGTCGACCTCGACCGTGTCTCCTTCCTGCTTCAGCCACCGTGTCACCGTTCCCTCGGTGACGCTCTCACCAAGAGCGGGCATCTGGACGGAGAAGGCCATGTCCGTTGACTCCTCTAACTGCTCGACGGGTCTACAACAGTTCGTTCCGGTGGATCCTGCCGCGGGTCGCGGCGGTGTTCCAGCCGGCGTTCATTCTGCGCGGCGCCGGAGATCCGTGTGGTTGTTGTTCCGTCCACCATCCTTGCATTCGCCGCGCGACGCGTTTACCGGAGGGCATCCAATTTTGGTAGCTGGCACCATGGAATGACCGCCGGATTCGGCGGAATTCGGGTGACGAGCAGGAGGTCGGCGGCAGTGGGTTTGCTGGACCGTATCCGCCGTGTCACGGCCGGGCGCAGGGACGTTTCCGCCGGTTCCGGCACGGAAGCCCCTTACCTGCGCGAGTGGGTGCGCGCACACGCGGGCGTGGAGGCATTCGTCGAACCCGAAACCACTGTGACCGATGTCACTGTAGTGTTGGTTGCCGCCGATGGTGAATGGACCCGGCGGATCGTCGGCGAACGCGGTGCCCGGCGTCTCTCCCGGGACCTGAAAATTCCGGTCTACGATGTCGGACGGACCGGATATCCGCAGCGTATGCGGGATTACGACGCGCGCCGGCGGATCGAGCGCACACGCGCCACCGAGCGTGAACTCGACGAGTAGCGAGCGTATTCGGTACTCCGGGCGCGCGGCGGGGAACGGATACGGGATCGGCTCGGAGCCGGGAGGTAGCGGTCACCACCGGACCCCTTCCAGGACCGGGCCCGTTCGGCCCGGCCGGTCGCCTTCGGGGCGAGCCGCGGTGAGCGCGGACGGTTGCCGGCCCGCCCGGCTCCGGGCCGCAGTCCGGGATCGCGCCGCCGCCTCCTGCGCCGACCGCGCGACCCCGCTGCTCGTCGTGTTTGCTGTGCGCCGGTGAGATCGCCCGGCAAACCGCGGCCGGACGGCTACTCGGCGGCGATATCCTCCAGCACGGCGATGAGAGTGCGCACCGGGACTCCGGTGCCGCCCTTGCCGATATAGCCGAACGGCCCGCCCGTGTTGTACGCGGGGCCCGCGATATCGATATGGGCCCACTCGACACCGGCCGGGACGAATTCCTTCAGATAGGTTCCGGCCAGCAGCATCCCGCCCCAACGGTGTGCGGAGGCGTTGACCATATCGGCGACCTTGGAGTCCAGATCGGCGCGCAATTCCTTCGGCAGCGGCATCGGCCAGCCGTGTTCGCCGACCGCCTGGGAGATCCGGGCTACCCGGTCACGGAACTCGTCGGTACCCATCACGCCCGGAGTGCGGGTCCCCAGTGCCACCATCTGGGCGCCGGTGAGAGTGGCGACGTCGATCAGGTAGCCCGGGTCGTCTTCGCCCGCGCGGACCATCGCGTCGGCCAGGATGAGCCTGCCCTCGGCATCGGTATTGGTGACCTCGATGGTGGTGCCGCCGTACTGGGTGAGCACATCACCCGGCCGCTGCGCGGTACTCGACGGCATGTTCTCCGCCATCGGCACCGTCGCGATGACCGTGACCGGCAGGCTCAGTCGCGCGGCGAGCAGTGTGGTCGCCACGACCGCCGCGGCCCCGGCCATATCCGAGGTCATATTCTCCATGTTCGCGGCCGGTTTGATGGAGATACCGCCGGTGTCGAAGGTGATGCCCTTACCGACCAGCGCGACCTTCTTGTCGCCGCCCCGGTAGGTGATGCGGACCAGACGCGGCGGCCGGGAAGATCCCTTACCGACCCCCAGGACACCGCCGAAACCGCCTTCTTCCAGTGCTTTCTCATCGAGGATCTCGACCTCGAGGCCGGCGCCCTCGGCCAGCACCGCCGTGCGGCGCGCGAATTCCGCCGGATACAGGTGGCTCGGCGGGGTGTTCACGAAATCGCGGGCGGTGGCCACCGCCTCGGCGGTGAGCTGGGCCCGCAGCAGGGCGTCGCCGCCGAAATCCGGTTCCGGGACGAGCAGTTCGACGCGGGCCAGCGGCGCGGCCTCCGGTTTCGGCGCGGATTTGGCGGACCGGAACGGAGTGAACGAATACGCGCCGAGATAGAAACCCTCCACCGCGGCACCGATGTCCACCCCGGACAGGGTGGTGACCGCCCGGGCGACCCCGGTCAGCGAACGAGCGGCAACGCCGGCGCTGCGCCGGACCTGCTCGGCGTCGATATCCGCGGCGTTGCCGAGCCCGACGGCCAGCACACTGGCGGCGTTGTCCAGCCCGGTGGGGGCGGGGATCCGGATCAGCTGTTCGGCCTTGCCCGTCGCGCCGACGGCCGTCAACTGGTCGAGCAGCAGGGTGCGCAGGTCGGTGCCGAGCACATCGCCGAAGAGGTCTCCGGGTACGAGGACAGGACCGTCGTCGGTGGTGGCCAGGCCGATGACGAGGACATCGGTGCCGGGTTCGATGGTCTGGGTACGTGCCAATTCCGGTCCGAGCGGACGATCTGCGACTGCGGTCATTGCCCCAGGCTATTCGGTGGACCCCGTACGCCGCGCCGCGACGCCTTCGAGCAGCATGTCCACCGCGTCGGCGAGTAGTTCGTCGAAATCCGGACGAAATAGTGGTTTCACACTGATCAGCCGCATAAGTTCGCTATCAGGAACACCATTCACAGGAGGCGGTATGGGAACGGAACCGACCGTACGGCGGGCCGGAGCGAGCGATCTCGAACCGTTGACGAAAGCGTTCCGGGAGGCGACTCCGGACGAGGCGGTCACCGAGTGGATCATGCGGGACTATCCGATGGATCAGTTCCTCGACGAGTGGGTTCCGCAGATCATCGACCGAGGCCTGCGCGACGACGAGATCTGGGTCGCTGGGGGCGACGACGAGATCTGGGCGATCTCGATCTGGCAGCGGCTCACCTCCGCCGACCGGCTGATCGCCGACGCCGCGACCGCCCGGTCACATGCGGACCGGGCACCGGAACTGCGCCCCCTGGAGCGGTCGGCCTACGTGACCGAACTGCTGGCCCGGGAGCATCCCCGGCGATTCCCGCACAGCTACCTGGAACTGATCATCACAGTGCCCGAGTTCCGGGGCCGGGGCGCGGGCGCCGCGATCCTCACCGAACGGACCCGGCAATTCAGCGCGGCCGGAATCCCGGCGTACCTGGAGGCGAGCACCGAACGTTCGTCCCG
>JABFXT010000899.1 GCA_013361595.1 Nocardia sp.
GAGAACACGACCACCGCCCGGCGGTCGGTGGTCAGGGCGGCCAGCCGTTGGAGGAAGCCGTCGCGCGGGGGCCAGTCGGCATCGGGGCCGGATTCGTAGGTCCACAGTTCCTCGGCCTGGTCCACCACGATCACCAGGCTCGCGGCACGGTCGACGGCGGCCACGGCCCGGTCGAGCCGGGACACCGGGTCGGCGCCCGGGGTCACGACGACGGCCGCGTCCGTCAGCTGCGGCACCAGGCCGGCCTGCAGCAGTGACGACTTTCCCGATCCGGAGGAGCCGAGCAGTCCGATCAGAGCGGGCCCGGCGCCGGACAGCCCCAGCTCCACGCGGTCTCGCAGGAGGCCGACAATGTCGGCGCGGCCGAAGAACTCGGCGGCGTCGGCGCTGCGGTACGGCTCCAGCCCGCGATAGGGGCAGTGTCCGGGCCGGGCGGGCCGGGTGGTGGCGCGAATCCGGTTCGCGGCCGCCTTCCACTGTGCGATGTCGGGCTCGGCGACCCCGCAGGCCCGCAATACCGCCGCCAGGTCGCGGAGTCCTTCGTCGGGGGCGGGCGCCGCGTTGCCCGCGAACCAGCCGCTGACGGTGCCGGGCGTGACCCCGGCCTTGCGCGCGACTTCCCGGATCGACAGCCCGGCCGCGGCCCGCACCGCCGTCAGCGCGGCGCCGAACTCCTTGCGCGTGGACAGCCGCGCCACGTCCGGATCCGACATCCTTGCGCCCCCTCTCCCGCCCGCCCATGATGGCACGCTGCGATCCGAGGTCCGCCCGTGAGTTGCGTTCTACGCAATCGTTGCGGCGACCCATTTCCGAGGGCTGCATTCGGCGGCGGTAATGGCGTTGTGCTACAACTGTTTCCACATTCCGGTAGCGAGGGGTAGATGAACCACAAGCTATGGTTGCTCGGGCGGTCCGCCACGGTTGGCGCGCATGTGCTGGGCGAGAAGATCAGCCGTCCGAAGGCGTCCGCCGAAGACGATGTGCCGATTTCCGGCGAAACTGTCACGCCGCGGTGGCTGACCGCGGTCCTGTGTCGTGACATTCCGGGCGCCGAGGTGGTGTCGTTCGGTACCGGCGGCGGCAGCCGCGGCACGTCGACCAGGGCCGCGATTAGTGTCGACTACAACGACGCAGGCAAGCGGGCAGGCTTGCCCACCGAGCTGTTCGCCAAGACGACGACATCATTCGCCCAGCGGCTTCTGCTCGGCGGCGGCCGGATGATCGACGGGGAAACCCGGTTCTTCAAAGACTTTCGGCCGCAGGTCGAGATGGAGGCGCCGATCGGCTACTGGGGCGCTTTCGACGTGAAGTCCTGGCGTTCGATCGCGTTGATGGAGAACGTCGCGGTGACCCGCGGCGCGGTGTTCAGTGAGCCGACGGCGACGATCGCGCGGCACCAGATCGAGGACCTGGTGCGGAACCTGGCCAGGCTCCACCGCACGTTCTGGGAGCACCGGTCGATCGAGGTCCTGAAGACCACGACCGAGTCTCTTGCGGCGTTCCGCTCGGCGATCGATATGAAGAAGCGGTGTGCCGTCGGGCTGGAGCGCGCCGAAGAGGTTGTGCCGCAAGCGCTGCACGGTCGGAGCGACCGGCTGTGGGCGGGAGTCGAGAAGGCCATCGACCTCGCGACGCACGCGATGCCGTCCACGCTGCTGCACGGCGATCCGCACATCGGTCAGACCTACCGAACCGCGGACGGGCGCATGGGTTTCGTCGACTGGCAGGTCGTCATGCGGGGCGGCTGGGCGCACGACTTCGCCTACACCGTCAACTCCGGGTGTGAGCCCGCCGACCGGAGGGAGTGGGACCGTGAGTTGCTGGTTGCCTATCTGGACGAGCTCGGCACGCTGCAGGGTCGGGCGCCGTCATTCGAACAAGCGTGGCTCGCATATCGACAGCAGTCGATGTTCGCTTATGCGGCTTGGGCTTTCACGATAGGCCGAGCGGTCTATCAACCGAGGATGCAGTCGGAGCAGACGTGCCTTGTCCTGCTGAAACGAATCACCGCGGCCATCGATGACCACGATTCGCTCGGCGTGCTGGGAGTCTGACGCTACTATCGGCGGTTCATTCGCGATTTGGAGTGAAGATCTTGTGAATACCTCACCGGCCCGCTCGTGCCCCGTCGTCCGCGGTGCGCCGATCGATACCGATGACGCTCGGGCGGCGATGTTTTCGCCGGAGTTCGCGGCCGATCCGCACCGCTTCTACCGGGAGATGCGCGACCGCTACGGTTCGCTGGTTCCGGTGGAGCTGGCGCCGGACGTGCCCGCTACGCTCGTCATCGGCTACAGCACCGCGGTCGGCATTCTCAATGATCCCGAACACTTTCCGGCAGATCCGCGGGAGTGGCAGAAGGGGGTGCCCGCGGACTGCCCCATTCTCCCGCTGCTGGAGTGGCGGCCGATGGCCAGCAGGAGCTCCGGGGCCGATTTCGTCCGATACCGGCAAGCCATTACCGCGAGTATCGACGAAGTCGATCTTTTCGCGTTGCACGACATCGTGGAGGGCGTGGCCGTACCGCTGATCAACTCGTTCTGCCAGGACGGTGCTGCCGACCTGATCAAACAGTACGTATTCCCTTTGGTGTTCGAAGTGGTCAACGCCATGCTGGGCTGCCCGCCCGAAATCGGCAGGCAGGTCGCCGCGGGCATCGCCGCCCTCATGGAGGGCGTCGACGCGGAGCAGGGCAGCCAGCTGTTGGGCGCGGCGCTCATGCAGTTGGTGACACTCAAACGCACCGATCCGCAGCGGGACATCACGTCCGTGTTGCTGGGCCACCCCGCACAGTTGACCGATGTCGAAGCGTCCCACCACGTGTCGCAGCTCTACGGCACAGGCATCGAGTTCCAGCTGAATCTGATCGCCAACACCTTGTTGTCGATCCTGACGGACCGGCAGTTCGGCGACGGCGTCGTCGCGGGCAGCCTGTCTTCGCGCGATGCCCTGGACGAGGTGTTGTTCAAGGATCCGCCGTTGGCGAACCTGCTCATCACCTACCCGCGTCAGCCGATGCTGCTCGACGGCGTGTGGCTGCCCGCCCACCAGCCTGTCGTCATCAGCATGGCCGGGTGCAACAATGACCCCGCCATCCGCGGCGGCGACCTGATCGGCAACCGCGCCCATCTGGCCTGGGGCATCGGTCCGCACGCCTGTCCGGCGCAGTCGCTGGCCTACCTGGTCGCGCAGGATGCCATCGATCAGCTCCTCGACGCGCTGCCCGAGATGGAGCTGAATCTCCCCGAAGACAAGCCGACGTGGCGACCGGGCCCCTTCCACCGGGCCCTGTCGGAGCTGCCCGTCACATTTCCCCCGATGGAGCCCCTGAACTTCACCCGATGAACCGCCCGAATGACCCGTGGCGTGCGTTCCGGTGTGCTTCGCGGGCCAGTCCGGTT
>JABFXT010000550.1 GCA_013361595.1 Nocardia sp.
GGCGGCGGATGCCTGCGTGCTGGTGGCGGCCCGGGGCCGGCTCATGGGCGCGCTGCCGTCGGGCGGCGCGATGCTGGCCGCGGCGATCACCGAGGCACGGGCCGCGGATCTGCTGGCCGAGTATCCGGAGAACCTGTCACTGGCCGCGGTCAACGGTCCGCGATCGGTGGTGTTCTCCGGGTCGGGCGATGCGGTCGACGCGGTCGAGAAGACGCTGGCCGGCGACGGTGTGCGCAGTGCACGGCTGCGGGTGAGCCACGCGTTCCACTCGGTGCTGATGGAACCGATGCTGGCGGAGTTCCGGACGGTGGCCGAAGGCCTGGCCTACCGGTCGCCGTCGATCCGCTTCGTCCCCACCTCGGACGCGGCCGCCGGGGCACAACCGTCCGACCCCGGCTACTGGGTCGAGCAGGTCCGGGCCTGTGTGCGTTTCGCGCCCGGCGTGGACACTCTGGTGGCGGCCGGAGCGCGGCGTTTCCTGGAACTGGGTCCGGACGCGGTATTGACCGCGATGACCCGGGAATGCCTGGCCGAGCACCCGGAGATCGAGGCGGGATCGCTCGTCGCGGCCGCGGCCCGGCGGACGGCCGACGAGGTCACCCAGTTCACCCGGATGCTCGTACAGGCCCACAACGCGGGTGTCGAGGTGGAGTGGCAGCCGCTCTTCGCGGGCCGGAACACCGACCGGGTCGAACTGCCCACCTATGCCTTTCAGCGGCAGCGGTACTGGCTGGAGCCGGTATCCGGTGCGGCGCGCGCGTCCTCGGGGCATCTGCTCAGTGCCGCGCAGGCGGTGGCGGGGCGGGACGAATGGCTGTTCACCGGGCAGATCTCCACCCGGACCCAGCCGTGGCTCGCCGATCACGCGGTGTTCGGGACGGTGCTGGTACCGGGGACCGGGTTCGTCGAACTGGCTCTGCACGCCGGACACCGGCTGGCGGCGGAAACGATCCGGGAGCTGGTCCTCGAGGCACCCCTGTTGCTCGACGAAGACACCGCGGTGGATATCCAGGTCGTGGCGGAGGCCGCCGCGGCCGACGGTGCCCGCCGCTTCGCGGTGCACTCCCGTGCCGTCGCCGACCAGGTGGGCGATACCGCGTGGACGACCCACGCGGTCGGTGTCCTGGCCCCGGCCGCGAGCGATACTGCCGCACCGGCGTTCGACGGCCGGGCCTGGCCGCCGGCGGGGGCCGAACCACTGGATCCGGTGCGGCTGTACGAGCGCCTGACCGAGATGGGGTTCGGTTACGGCCCGGCCTTCCAGGACGTTCGGGCGGCCTGGACATCCGATACCGAGGTGTACGCGGAACTGCGGTTGCCCGAGGGGCTGGACGGCCGGCCGTTCCGGATCCATCCGGCACTGCTGGACGCCACCTTCCATCCGGCACTGGATCGTCTCGCCGATACCGACGCCGGGAAGGTGCCGTTGCCCTTCTCCTATACCGGGGTCCGGCTGTACCGGCCCGGCGCCGGCGCGGTGCGGGTGCGGGTCGGGCTGGTCGATACCGATTCGGTGCGGGTCGACGCGGTCGACACCGCCGGTGATGCCGTGATCGGCATCGATTCGGTGCTGGCCCGCCCGGTCGACACCCGGATGCTGCACCGGTCCCGCAGCGGTGCCGAACCGCTGTACACCCTCGCCTGGACCCCGGCCCCGGCCCCGGCCGCGGTCCCGCGCGACGTGGTGGCCGTGGTGGGTACGGTGCCCGTTTCCGGTGCGACCGTGGAATACCCGGATCTCGGCGCGCTGCTCGCGGCCACCGACTCGGCCCGGATCGTGGTCTGGCGTACGGACGAGACCGATATACCCGGGGCGAGTGCCGCGGCGGCCCGGGCGCGGATCGCGGCCGCGCTGACCGCGGTGCGTGACTGGCTCGCCGACGACCGGACCCGGGACCGCATCCTGGTCGCGGTGACCGGTGACGCCGCCGAGATCCCCGGCGAGATCTGCGATCCGGCCGCTGCGGCCGTTTCGGGGCTGCTGGCCTGCGCGCAAGCGGAGTACCCGGGGCGGATCGTGCAGCTCGACCGGGCCGGAACAAGTCCACTGACCGCCCGCGCGGTGCTCGAGGCCGTGGCGCTGGGCGAGCCGCGGGTGGCGGTCCGGGACTCCGGTGCGCTGGTACCCCGGCTGGTGCGGGCCGCGGCGCCCGGCACCGGACCGGTGACCTTCGGGAGCGGCACGGTGCTGATCACCGGCGGCACCGGCGGACTGGGTGCGCTGGTGGCACGGCATCTGGTCGCGGAGCACGGCGTGCGGGAACTGTTGCTGGTCTCCCGGCGCGGTCCCGCCGCCGCGGGTGCCGCCGATCTGGTCGCCGAACTCACCGCCGCGGGTGCCCGGGTCCGGGTCGCCGCCTGCGATGTCGCCGACCGGGTGGCGCTGGCCGGGCTGCTGGAGTCGCTCGATCCCGAGTATCCGCTGAGCGCGGTGGTGCACAGCGCGGGCGTGATCGACGACGGCACGATCGAAACGCTCACCCCGCATCAACTGGACCGGGTGCTGCGGCCGAAGATCGATGCGGCGCTGAATCTGCACGAACTCACCCGCGACCACGATCTGTCGGCGTTCGTGATGTTCTCCTCCGCCGCCCCGCTGCTCGGTGGGCAGGGGCAGGGCAATTACGCGGCGGCGAACCGCTTCCTGGACGCGCTCGCCCATCAGCGGCGCGCGGCGGGGCTGCCCGCGCATTCGCTGGCCTGGGGTCTGTGGACGATCGGGATGGCGGCCGGGCTCGGCGAGGCGGGTGCCGAGCATATGGTGCGCCAGATCCGCACCCGGCTCGGTCTGCTGCCGATCGGCGCGGAAACCGGTCTGACCCTGTTCGACCGGGCGCTGGCCGGGGACCACGCCCTGGTGCTCACCGCGCTACTGGACACCGAGGCGCTCACCGCGCTCGCCCGTTCGGGGATGCTGCCACCGGTACTGCGCGATATCGTGCGTACCCCGGCCGCCGACCTGCCGGTGGCCGAATCCGGTTCGCTCGCGCAGCGGATCGCGACGGCTCCCGTGTCCGAGCACTACGGCCTGGTCCTGCACGAGATCCGCGCGCTGGCCGCGCTCGTGCTGGGACACAGTTCCGGGGCGGATGTGGACCCCGATGCCCTGTTCGCCGAACTGGGCTTCGATTCGCTGGGCGGGGTGGAATTCCGCAACCGGCTGGCCGCGATCACCGGCCTGACCCTGCCCTCGACGCTGGTCTTCGAATATCCCACCGCGGCCGCGGTCGCGGAGATGCTGAGCGCGAAGCTCGCCGCCGCCGAGCCCGAACCGGCGGGGGCGCCGGCCGCGACGTCCGGTCCACGGGGCAGCCTCACCGAATTGGTCGTGGCCGCCCACGAGCGCGGTGTCGTGGACGAGGTGCTGCCGCTGTTGATTCAGAGCGCGGAACTGAC
>JABFXT010000606.1 GCA_013361595.1 Nocardia sp.
GTCCCCGGCGGGTTCGGACCCGAGCGCGACGATCCGCTTCGCTTCGTCGACGCCCGGGTCGAACGCGGCCTCCGGGTCGTGCAGCAGTTGTTCGGTGGCCCGGGCGTGTGCCCGCACCGCCGGATCGGCAGCGGCCAGCGCCGTGTGCAGGACGGGCTCGATCCGCTCGCCGAGCGCGACCAGCGCCCGGCTGAGACTCAGCCGCAGCGTCCGGTCGCCGCGGCCGAGCTGGCCGGCCAGTTCCGCGGCCAGACCGGCAACCTCGCCGGGGGGAACGAGGACGACGGCGGCACGCCACGCGCTTCGGGCGACCTCGTCGTCGGCGTCACGCAACAGCGACCGGGTGATCGCGGGCCAGACGGCGCTGTCGCCGATCTTGGACAGGGTGTGCAGCGCCTGGCTGCGCGCCTGGGCGCGTTCGGACCGCAGTTCCGCGCACAACGCGGGGACCGTGATCTCCGCCGGCAGGCGGGTCAAGGCCCAGGTGAGCATGTCGCGGACGAAGAAATCCGGTTCGATCGCGCACCGTGCCAGGAGCGCGGCGGTGAGACCGGGGTCGGGATTCGTGCCCGCCGCCATGGCGGCCTGGAGCCGGATCGATGAGTTCGCGGCACCGAGCGCGTCGAGCAGCCGTGTGGTCGATGAATCGGGTGACGGGTTGATGGGAACCACCTCCTCCGCTCAGAGAAGACCTTGTCACAGTGTCAAGGTCAAATGTGTGAGGTGGCGCGGCTCGCGCGGCGACCGCCGGCGGCATCGCCGAACCGAGGGGAGGTCACCGGCACCGGTCCGGCAGACTGAGGTCGGAAATGAATCGGTGTCGTGGAGACAGGGCCTACCTGCACCGTATCGATCCGCCGGAACATGCCGGGCGGCTCACATGGATGCGGTATACCTGCGGGAGTACCGATTTCGACTTCCCTGAGGAGAATTCGCCGTGTCCGACGGCTCCATCGACCTGCGCACCGATGTGGCGCACCCGGCCCGCATGTACGACTACTTTCTCGGCGGCAAGGACTCCTATGAAGCCGACCGGGCCGCCGCGGAGCAGGCGCTACGAGATTTTCCGGCGGTCCGGCTGACCGCCCGGACGAACCGCGAATTCATGCGGCACGCCACGCGCTACCTCACCGAACAGGGTGTCCGCCAGTTCCTCGATATCGGCACCGGTATCCCCACCGAGCCGAACCTGCACCAGGTCGCCCAGGACCTGGCACCGGATTCACGAGTGGTGTATGTGGACAACGACCCGATCGTGCTGGCACACGCCCGGGCGCTGCTGGTCAGTTCCGAACTGGGCCGCACCACCTATATCCAGGCCGATGCCGGTGATCCCGGGTCGATCCTCGCCGCCCCGGAACTGCGGGCGACGCTGGACTTCTCGAAGCCGGTGGCGGTATCGCTCATGGCCCTCCTGCATTTCGTGCCCGGCGATGTGTACGACATCGTGAACACCTTGATGGCGCCACTGGCACCGGGTTCCTATCTGGCGATGTCGCATGTGACGACCGAGTTCGACGACGGGCCCGACGATCCCGACGGGATGGCGCGGTTGTTGCAGGTCTACACCGACCGGGGAATTCCGGTGCGGCCGCGCACCCGGGCCGAGGTCGCGCGGTTCTTCGAACAGCTGGAGCTGGTGGAGCCCGGCGTCGAGGTGATCCACCGGTGGCGCAACGACGGAATCGAGCATCCGCCGAGCCACGACAAGAAGGTATCGCTCTACGGCGCGGTGGGCCGGAAGACCGGGTAGCCGCGGCGGGAAGTCGCGCCGCGCGGTCATCGCGCCCGGGCGCGGGCCAGGTTCCAGCTGTTCCAGGTGTCGCCGTCGAGCCGGTCGCCCAGCCGGCCACGGAGGTCGTCGCGCAGTGCGGCGGGCAGGCGATCGATCGCGGGAACGATATCGGCGGACAGGCCGGCGAGGTAGTCGAGATCGATCTCCTCGCCGCGTTCCCAGCGATCGATGTTCTCGCGCGCGACCAGCCCTTCCGGGTTCAGGGCCGAGAGTGCCAGCAGGGCGGCGACGGCGGTTGCGGCGGCGGCCCGGGGCAGCCAGGCCGATTCCAGGCGCGATACGGCGACGATCACCAGGATGTACACGATGCCGAGCCAGAGTTCACAGGTCCCGACCAGCAGGCGGAGCACGGTGAACCCGTACGCCTCCTGGTAGGTCCACATGCGGCCGAGGGCGGAGGCGACCATCACCAGGGCGAGCGCGCTGACGGCGGACAGCAGTCCGCGCAGGCACCGGCGGTCGGCCGCCGAATCCCGTGCGGCCCGCTGCAAGACGAACAGGATGACGGCGAGGGTGAGCACGGTGACCGTGGACAGTTGCCAGAATCCGCTGCGCGCGTATTCGGCGTAGGTGAGGCCCACGGTGCGCTGCACATATCCGTCGCCGCCGAACAGGGCCATCAGTTGCGCGCCGACGAAGGCCGCGAACACCGAGGCGAGCGCCCCGACCGGCAGAGCCCACTCCCACCGGGTCAGCGTCCGGGCGCGACTACCGGCCGGCCGGTCCGTGTCGGACCCGGACCCGGCGAGCAGATATACGGCGCTGAGACTGCCGACGCCCGCGAGCAGGAACACTATGGTCCAGCGAACGGCGGCGCCGCTGTCCATCCGCGGCACCAGTGCTTCGACCAGCACGGCGAAGGTGGCGTCGGCTCCGGCCAGCAGCGGTACGAACACCGCCAGCAAACCTATCGTTACGGCGCCGGATACAGCGAGGCGCCGCGGGCGATCTCCGCTGCCGTGCCGTAACCCGGTCTGCGCCGTATAGACCCACGCGAGGGCACCGGCCGAAGCGAGTGGAACCGCTGCCGCGTCGCGGAGCATTCCCCGCGTCGATCCCCGGCCCACCACCGCCAGCGATCCGGCCACGGCGGCCGCGGCCACACAGAGGGCGAACAACCATCCGGCGGCGCGGAAGGTCCCGACCGCGAGCAACGCCGAGGCCGCGAGGGCCCACCACAACCGTTCCTGATCGATCCGTGGGCCGACCGTGTCCGAGCCCGGGGACCGCCGGGCCCGGCGACGGACGACGGTCACCGCGCCCGCGACGGCGGCACCGGCCGGCAGCCAGCCGATTCCGGGTCGATCCACGGGAACGGTGGTGGCCGCGACCAGTCCGGCGATGGCCGCCGCGGTGAGGGCACCCGGCTGATAGGCCACCCGGCGCCATCTGGGCGGCTCCACCGGCGACTGCGTTCGAACCGCGCTCGAGGACGCGGGACGGGCGGGCGCTGTCTTTTCCACGCGTCCGGTCGTCGTGGTTTCCGGGGCTGATGGTTCGGGCACGGTCGGCCTCCTGAGGGTGTGCGGTATCGCCCCGGAGCCGATCGGCAGCCGGGGTCGGGGAATGAGCAGGTCAGTAGGTGTGGATCTCGGTG
>JABFXT010000268.1 GCA_013361595.1 Nocardia sp.
AAGTGCCGAAGGAACGGTTCGCTGGACGCGTGCCATTCGTACTCCACGACTGCATACGATAATACCCCGGTATTACCGTGGTGCGGGCGCGCTGTTCGCCGGGCGTGACGTGACGTCCGGGGTGTGGTCGCGTGGGCGGCTCAGCGCCAGTGGGCGGCGTCGGGGATGCCGGTCGTGAAGATGCTGTAGAAGAACTGGCCGGGGGCGAGTTCGTTCATATCGTGCCAGGTACCCGCCGGGTCACGCTGGTAGAAGTCGGCCGTACCGGTTCCGTTGTCGTAGCAGACGATTCCGGTGGTGCCGAACGGGCTCCAATACACCGCGGTGCCGGGGCGGGAAGCCTCCAGCGGAGTCCGGAACAGGTGGCCGCAGTGGCTGATCTCGGGGTCGTAATAGCTGGGTTGCGCGGCCGCTGTCGCGGCCGGACCGGCACAGCCGAGAGCGGCGGCACCGAATGCGGTGATAATCCTGCGGCGAACCGTGCGGCGCATATAGTCTGCCCTCCCGAGTGGGTCGGAATCGTCACGAAGCGTGGACAGATGTTACCCGGCGCACAGCCCTGCCGCGCGTTTTCTTGATCAGGCCCAGATTCTGATCGGAGCAGATACTTGATTCATTCAAGAAAGTCGGTAAGCTCCGGGATGTGACCACCACCGCGGAGTTCGAGAACATGTTGCGCGACGCCGCGCTCCGTGTGACCGCACCGCGGCTGGCGGTGCTGAGCGCGGTGCACGAAAGCCCGCACTCCGATACCGACACGATCATCGGCCGGGTACGCGATTGCCTGGGAGCCGTCTCGCACCAGGCCGTCTACGACGTCCTGCGAGCGCTGACCACAGCCGGGCTACTGCGTCGCATCCAGCCCACCGGTTCGGTGGCCCGATACGAAACCCGGGTCGCCGACAACCACCACCACCTCGTATGCCGGTCCTGCGGCGCGATCGCCGACGTCGACTGCGCCACCGGCCCCGCCCCGTGCCTGACCGCCGCCGACGACCACGGTTTCACCATCGAAGAAGCCGAGGTCATCTACTGGGGTCTGTGCCCCGACTGTTCCGTATCGCCCAGCCCGAAATGACCGACGTTCACCGGAAGGAACGCAGTGTCCGACAGCACCACAGGCCAGTGCCCGTTCGCGGCCAAACACCCCACCACGGGTGCCGGCAACCGTGATTGGTGGCCCAACCAGCTCAATCTGAAGATCCTGCGCAAGAACGCGCCCGCCTCGGATCCGATGGAGCCCGACTTCGACTACGCGACGGAGTTCAAGACTCTCGACCTGAACGAGGTCCGCCGCGATATCACCGCGATCCTCACCGACTCGCAGGACTGGTGGCCCGCCGACTTCGGTCACTACGGCCCGCTGATGATCCGGATGGCCTGGCACAGCGCCGGCACCTACCGCACCATCGACGGTCGCGGTGGCGGCGGTGGCGGTATGCAGCGTTTCGCGCCCCTGAACAGCTGGCCCGACAACGGCAACCTCGACAAGGCCCGCCGGCTGCTGTGGCCGGTCAAGAAGAAGTACGGCAAGAAGCTGTCCTGGGCCGACCTCATGATCTTCGCGGGTAACGTCGCGCTGGAATCCATGGGCTTCCAGACCTTCGGTTTCGCCGGCGGCCGCGCCGACGTGTGGGAACCCGACGAGGACGTCTACTGGGGCCCGGAATCGGGCTGGCTGGACGATCAGCGCTACAGCGGCCAACGCGATCTGGAAAACCCGCTGGGCGCGGTCCAGATGGGTCTGATCTACGTGAACCCGGAAGGCCCGAACGGCAACCCGGATCCACTGGCCGCGGCCGTGGACATCAAGGAAACCTTCGGCCGGATGGCGATGGATCACGAGGAGACCATCGCGCTCATCGCGGGCGGCCACACCTTCGGGAAGACCCATGGCGCCGGTGACGCCGCGCTGGTCGGTGCCGAACCCGAGGGCGGGCTCATCGAGCAGCAGGGGTTCGGCTGGAAGAGCACGCACGCCTCCGGCAAGGCCGGCGACGCGATCACCAGCGGTCTGGAGGTCACCTGGACCACCAAGCCGACCCAGTGGACAAACGACTTCTTCGAGATCCTCTTCGGCTACGAGTGGGAACTCACCACGAGCCCCGCAGGCGCCAACCAGTGGGTGGCCAAGGACGCGGACGCGATCATCCCGGACGCTCATTCGGATGCGCGCAAGAAGCCGATGATGCTGACCACCGACCTCGCACTGCGCTTCGATCCCGAGTTCGAGCCCATCTCACGCCGTTTCCTGGAGAACCCGGACCAGTTCGCGGACGCGTTCGCGCGTGCCTGGTACAAGCTGACCCACCGCGATATGGGCCCGATCGAGCGCTACCTGGGTGCGGAGGTCCCCTCCGAGGTGCTGCTCTGGCAGGACCCGATCCCGGCCGTGGACTTCGAGCTGATCGACGACGCCGATATCGCCGCACTCAAGGAGCAGGTGCTGGCCACCGGTCTCACCGTGCCACAGCTGGTGTCCACCGCGTGGGCTTCCGCATCGACGTTCCGGTCCAGCGATAAACGTGGCGGCGCCAATGGCGCCCGCATCCGGCTGGAACCGCAGCGGAGCTGGGATATCAACGAACCCGAGCAGCTGGCGACCGTGCTGAGCGCGCTGGAGAAGGTGCAGGAGTCGTTCAACGGCGCCCAGTCCGGCGGCAAGAAGGTGTCGCTGGCCGATCTGATCGTGATCGCCGGCGCCGCCGGTGTCGAACAGGCCGCGAAAGCGGCGGGCGTGCAGGTCACCGTACCGGTGCGGCCCGGTCGTAACGACGCGCTGCAGGAACAGACCGATGTGGATTCCTTCGCGGTGCTCGAACCCCGCGCCGACGGCTTCCGCAACTACATCGGCAAGGGCAACCCGCTGCCATCGGAGCACCTGCTGGTCGACCGCGCGAATCTGCTCGGGGTGACCGCGCCGGAGCTGACCGTGCTCATCGGCGGTCTGCGTGTCCTCGGTGCGAACTACAAGCAGTCGAAGCAGGGTGTGTTCACCGACAAGGTCGGGACACTCACCAACGACTTCTTCGTGAACCTGCTCGATATGGGTATCGAGTGGAAAGCCACCGACGAATCCCAGGAGACCTTCGAGGCACGCGATACCGCGACCGGCGAGGTCAAGTGGACCGGCACCCGCTACGACCTGGTATTCGGCTCGAACTCCGAACTGCGCGCGGTGGCCGAGGTGTACGCGGCCGACGACGCGAAGGAGAAGTTCGTGCGCGACTTCGTATCGGCCTGGACCAAGGTGATCGACGCGGACCGGTTCGATCTGGTCTGATCCGGTTCGGATGAACCGATAGCCGCAGCGGAGCGCCCGGAAGTCCTCGGACTTCCGGGCGCTCCGTCGTGTGGTGGATCGGGTAGTCGTCGATGCCCCGGA
>JABFXT010000131.1 GCA_013361595.1 Nocardia sp.
TCTGGTGAACCTGGGGGCGCCGGTGCTGTTGGTGGTGCGCGGGGCCCAGCGGTCGGCGGCCGAGGTCGAGCAGCTGGTGGAGTTGTGCGCGGCGGAGTTGAAGTCCGAGCACGCCCAGCTCGCGGCGATCATCGCCAATCGTTGTGCGCCCGGCGAACTCGAGACGGTCCGGTCGGCGCTCGCGCCGTTCGGGGTGCCGTCGTGGAGTCTGCCCGAAGTACCGCTGTTGATCGCACCCACCATGGCGGAGCTGTGCGAGGCCCTGGACGGCGAGCTGTACAGCGGGGACCCCGAACTGCTGCACCGGGAGGCGCTGGGCGTGATGGTGGGCGGGATGACCGCGGAGCACATTCTGGAGCGTCTGTACGACGGGGCGGTGGTGATCGCACCGGGTGATCGCTCCGATGTGCTGTTGAGCGTGGTCAACGCCCATGAGGCGGAAAGCTTCCCGTCGCTGGCCGGGATCATCATGAACGGTGGATTGCTCCCGCATCCGGCGGTCGCGCGGCTCATCACCGGGCTGAAACCGCGATTACCCATCCTGACCACCGATTCGGGCACCTATGAAACCGCCGGGGTCGCACATCGCACCCGGGGCCGGATGTCGGCGCACAACCCGCGCAAGGTGGATACGGCTCTGGCATTGATGGAAACCCATGTCGATGCCGCGGATTTCCTGCGCCGGCTGGAGGTTCCGCTGACCAGCGTGGTGACCCCGCAGATGTTCGAATATCAGTTGATCGAACGGGCCCGGGCCGATCGGAAGACGATCGTGCTGCCCGAGGGCGACGACGATCGGGTACTACGTGCCGCGGGGCGGGTGTTGCAACGCAAGATCGCGGATCTGATCATCCTCGGTGACGAGACGGCCGTCCGTGCCCGGGCCGCGGAACTGGGAGTGGATATCGGCGATGCGCGGGTGCTCGATCCCCGGACTTCCGAGCATCTCGACGATTTCGCCCGCGAGTACGCGGAACTGCGCAAGCACAAGGGGATGACGGTGGAGCGGGCGCGGGAGACGATCACCGATATCTCATATTTCGGCACCATGATGGTGCATCGCGGTATCGCCGACGGCATGGTGTCGGGGGCGGCGCACACCACCGCGCATACGATCCGGCCCTCGTTCGAGATCATCAAGACCGTTCCCGGGGTTTCGACGGTGTCGAGTGTGTTCCTCATGTGCCTGGCCGACCGGGTGCTGGCCTACGGTGACTGCGCGGTGGTCCCGGACCCGAGTTCGGAGCAACTCGCCGATATCGCCGTCTCGTCGGCCGCGACCGCGACCCGCTTCGGGATCGACGCCAAAGTGGCGATGCTCTCCTATTCGACCGGTGAATCGGGTAGTGGCGCGGATGTGGACAAGGTGCGGGTGGCGACGGGTCTGGTCCGGGAGCGGGCGCCGGAACTGCCGGTCGAGGGCCCGATCCAGTACGACGCCGCGATCGAGCCGACAGTCGCCGATGCCAAGATGCCCGGTTCCGCAGTGGCCGGGCGGGCGACGGTTTTCGTCTTCCCCGATCTCAACACCGGTAACAACACCTACAAAGCGGTACAGCGGAGTGCGGGAGCGGTCGCGATCGGGCCGGTCCTGCAGGGTTTGCGCAAACCGGTGAACGACCTGTCCCGCGGCGCACTGGTCACCGATATCGTGAACACGGTGGCCATCACCGCCATTCAAGCGCAGGAGCAGTGACCGCGGCGCGGTCGGGCGAAAAGGAGACGGCGGTGGGCGGCAACCTGGTGCTGGTGGTCAATTCCGGTTCCTCTTCGATCAAATATCAGCTGCTGGAACCGGATTCGGGCAACGTCGCGGCGGCCGGCCTGGTGGAGCGGATCGGTGAGGACGGTGGCGCGATCGAACACACCACCGACGGCCGGACCCTGACCGAACAGGTCGCCATTCCCGATCACACGGCCGGGTTGCGGCTGGCGTTCGACAAATTCGCCGCCACCGGTCACGATCTGGCCGCGGCGGGTGTGACCGCGGTCGGGCATCGGGTCGTGCACGGCGGCGAAGTGTTCTACGAGCCCACCCTCGTCGACGACCGGGTGCTGGCCACGATCGACGAACTGTCGACGCTGGCGCCGCTGCACAATCCGGCGAATGTGCGGGGTATCGAAGCGGTCCGCGCCTTGTTGCCCGGTGTGCCGCAGGTCGCGGTGTTCGATACCGCGTTCTTCCACGGACTGCCCGACGCCGCGAAAACCTATGCGATCGACGCGCAGGTCGCGGCCGCGCACGGAATCCGGCGTTACGGATTCCACGGCACCTCACACGAGTACGTATCCGGTCGCGCCGCCGAATTCCTCGGCCGCCCGGCCGAATCGTTGAAGCAGATCGTCTTCCATCTCGGAAACGGCGCGTCGGTCTCGGCGTTGCGCGGCGGGCGCCCGGTGAACACGAGTATGGGCCTGACCCCGTTGGAGGGGCTGGTCATGGGTACCCGCTCCGGCGATCTGGATCCCGGGATCATCCTCCATCTCATGCGCACCGCGCATCTGGACGTCAACGGTGTCGATCGCCTGCTCAACCGCGGGTCCGGCCTGCGCGGTCTGGCCGGTGTCAACGATTTCCGGGAGCTGCGGCGACTCATCGGCGAGGGCGACGCCGCGGCCCGGCTGGCCTACGACGTCTACGTCCACCGTCTCCGCCACTATCTCGGCGCGTACCTGGTCGAACTAGGCGGGGTCGATGTGATCACGTTCACGGCGGGGGTCGGCGAGAACAATCCGGATGTCCGTGCCGATGCCCTCGCCGGCCTGTCCGGGTTCGGTATCGGAGTCGACGCGGACCGCAATGCGGCGCCGGAGCGTACCGCCCGGCGGATCTCCGCACCGGATGCGAAGGTGGATGTGCTGGTGGTTCCCACGAACGAGGAACTCGCCATCGCTCGCGCGGCGGCCGCACTCACCGGAACATCCTGATTCGGAGCGGTTTCGGGTGGGCGGGTTCGACTCCCGGGGTAGGTTCGGTCGAGCACGTGGGTCGTGACGGGAGGGGAACCATGGCGGAGCGGCGATACTTCTGGTTCGGTGTACTCACCTGCGTCGCATTGTCGGTTTCGGCGGTCGAGATCGTTCGAACTTCGGGTTCCCGGCTCGTGCTGGGGCTGGTCTTCCTATCGATGGTGGTGATGGGGTTCAGCCTGTTCCGCCGCCGCGCCGAGTCCGGCATCCGGTTCAGGAGCAGTCGGCACGACCGGTGAGCGATGGCGTCGACTTTCCGTCGCGCCGCCGGCCGCACTCGGTCAGCGTGATGACGCCGGTCCGCTGGGCGTATCAACGGGTTCGCGTCGCCGGCGGAGCAGGACAGGCGCCGCGAGTGCGGTCGCCGCGAAGGTGCCGGCGCCCGCGAGTATCAACGCTCCGGCCGGTCCCGC
>JABFXT010000206.1 GCA_013361595.1 Nocardia sp.
GGGTTACGTAGTGGGATATGCGTATAACTCATGAAAATCCGTCGGTATCGCCGACTTGGCGGAGGGTATCGACGCGCGCGGATTCGGCTCGGCGAATCCGCCGCATCGTCGGGCGTGTCGGCGTCGATGGCGGCGAGTCCGTGGGGTCCCGGGCGGGAGTTCCCGGCTGAGCGCCCGGTCCCACGAGAGCCGGGCAGCCGCCCAGGTGGTTATGGCAGGATCAATGAGGTGACGAGCTTCGGAGTCCCGTCGGTACCGGTGGAGGCCGTACCCACTGAATTCGACCATCCGCCCGGGGAGGCGGCTGCCGCCGTCCTGCTCGATGTGCGCGAAGACGACGAATGGCAGCTCGGCCACGCACCCGGCGCGGTGCATATTCCGCTCGCCGATGTGCCCGCTCGTTACGGTGAACTGGACCCGGACGCCGAGCTCTACGTGGTGTGTAGGCAGGGCGGACGTTCGTTCGAGGCCGTGCGGTTCCTCGTGAACGTGGGATACGAAGCGGTGAACGTGGCGGGCGGGATGGTGGCCTGGCAACAGACCGGCCGTCCACTGGCCGCCGAGGGTGACGAACCCGCGAAGATCTACTGACGAAAAGCGAGGTGCGCGGTGAGTACGGTGGTGCAGCCATGTGCCCGCTGCGGCACACGCTGGGCGGTGCAGGGTCCGCCGATGCACTGGTGCCCGCGTTGCCGCGGCGTACTGCTCTCCCCGGGGCCGATCGACGCCCCGCCCGAACGCCGTAACTACCGCTGGGTCGCGCGCCGGCCCGGCCGGCCCGAGCGTTCCGGCGGCTCGCAGAACGTGCGCCGCAATGCCGGGACCCCCAGGTATTCGGAGATCCCGCGCTGGGGCCTGCAGGACAGGTCCGTGCCGGACAGCGAATCGGAACGGCATCGGGCCCGCCCGCTGAGCACACTCACCCGCTGGACCCACTCCGCCCTCTTCGCCACCGCCGTGCTGTTCGGAGTGGCCGCGCTCGCCGAGGCAGGCCGCTACCTGATCCTGTTGCGCAACCGCACCCGTCTCATCGAACCGCCGCTGCTGTGGTTCTCCGACGCCCTGGTGAACACCGCGGCGCTGTTCGCGCTGATCATGGCGCTCGTTGCCGCTGTCGCGACGCTCGGGTGGCTCATCGAAGCACGGCGGGTGGTTTTCGCGGCGGCCGATCGCAGCGATCCCCGCTCGCCGCGCATGCTCGCGCTGGGGTGCCTGATTCCGGTGGTCAATCTGATCTGGCCGGGAGTGTTCCTCAGCGAGGTGGTTTCCGGACGTACCGATCCCCGGGCTCGCATCGCGGTGCGCATCTGGTGGACGGCCTGGGTGTTCGGTGGACTGGTCACCGTGGCGGCGTTGTACTGGCGGACCGCGGAGTCGCTGCAGGCGAAGGCCGACGGTGTGCTCTTCACCGCATTCGCCGATGCGGTGGCGGCCGGTGTCGCGGTGCTGACCCTCTGGGTCGTGCGCACGATCGAGGGCCGGGACCTGCGCGGACGCAGCCGGCTGGCTCGGCGCTGGGTGATCGCCGTCGACCCGGCGACACCGTTGATCGAACCGGTGCACCCCGGGCCGACCGCTACGGTGAGCACCGCGGCGGACGCCGACAGCGCCGATTCCCCCGACGGCGCCGATCGAGCCCCACAGGAGGTTGTGGCCAAGTGAGCGAGGGCAGTGACCAGTCGGTCCAAGGCGGCCGCGCGCCGTTCGTGGTCGCGCACCGTGGTTCGTCGGCGGCGCGTCCCGAACACACCTTGGCGGCGTACGAATTAGCCCTGGAAGAGGGCGCCGACGGCGTGGAATGCGATGTCCGCCTCACCCGGGACGGCCACCTGGTGTGTGTCCACGACCGGACCGTGGATCGGACATCGTCCGGTAGCGGCCTGGTCAGCGAGCTGACGCTGGCCGAGTTGAAGGATCTCGACTTCGGCGACGGCGCACCGTCCGGTGTCCTCACCCTGAGTGAGCTGATCGGCCTCGTGCTCGATTGGCGCAGCCGGCCGACCAAACTGTTCATCGAGACCAAGCATCCCGTTCGGTACGGCTCCCTGGTGGAGAGCAAGGTGCTGGCGGAGTTGCAGCGCTTCGGGATCGCCACACCGGCGTCGGCGGCCCATTCCCGCGCGGTGGTGATGTCGTTCGCCGCTACCGCGGTCTGGCGGATCCGTCGTGCCGCGCCCCTGCTGCCCACGGTGCTGCTGGGTGAGTCGTCGCGCTATCTGGGTGGCAGCGCGGCCACGACGGTCGGGGCGACAGCGGTCGGCCCCTCGGTGAAAACGCTGCGCGACCATCCCGATCTGGTCGACAAGGCGGCAGCCGCCGGCCGGGCGACCTACTGCTGGACGGTCGACGAACCCGACGATATGCAGCTGTGTGCGGATCTCGGCGTCAGCTGGGTGGCGACCAACCATCCGGGCCGCGCGAAAGCCGTACTGGCCAACAGCTGAAACGTGTGGCCTGCGGCTGATCCGGTGCGGTGCCGTGTAGTTTGACCAGCCGTGGGTAAGAGCAAACGCAATAGTCCGAAACCCGGCGGCAACCGGGCTCAGCGTCTGGCCGAACGGCGGGCGGCGTTGCAGGAGGCCGAGCAGGCCGTCGGCCGGCCCTTCCAGGGCCTGGCGGCCGAATGCGATCTGGTCGCGCTGCGCGAGTTCGTGCCGTCGGCGACCGCCGAACTGAAGCTGGCCGACAGTGTGGCCGCCGAGCGGACCGTGGTGCTGGCAACCGTTCTGCCCGGCGCGGTTTCCGCGTTGGTGCGGGCCGGGGATTCGCCCACCGGATACGTCGGTGTGCAGGTGCAGGCGCCGAGCGTGGATCCGGCCGCGGATATCGCCGCGTCCATCCTGTGGACCCAGTCGGCCGAGCCGGGTGATTCGCTGGCAGTGGCGCACGCCGCGCCCGGCAGCCCCACGCTGACCGATGTCCTGGTGGCCGACGCACCGCTCGACTTGACCGTGCATCAGGATTTCGATTGGTGGGTTCCCGAAGGGGTGCAGCCGGATCCGCAGATCGCGGCGACCATCGAACAGGCGAAGCAGGCGATCATGCCGTCGGATCGGCTGGACCTCGGGCCGGATGCCATCGGGGCCGCCTGGTGGGTCGATGCCGGAGACAAGGCGCATCTGCGTTGGGTGCGCCCGGAGTCCGAAGACGATCTGATGCTGGCGCTGGCTCGGCTACACGCCGCCGGCGGGCTGAACCTCGGTGAGGGATCGCGTTTCGCGGGTTCTTTCCGCACGCACGGGTTGCTCGTACCGGTGTTCGATCTCGACCCGGAACGGCATGTCAGCGAATGGCATTCTCCGGCAGCGGATTTCGGGACACGGCTGGCCGAAGCGCTGGCGGTGGACACTCCGTTGACGCCGGAGCAGCGACGCTCTCGGG
>JABFXT010000132.1 GCA_013361595.1 Nocardia sp.
AACCGGACCGCCAGCGCGGTGCGGTCACCGGAGATCGTCGCGCTCGCCCGGGGCCGCTCGCCGACCCCGCTGACCTCCCGGGCGGCTTCCGCGGCGAGCCGCCCGATCGCTCGTTCGCTGATGATGGTTTCGCCGGGAAGCTCGGCGGCCGTCGTGGTCACCGCCGGTCCCTGGTCCGCCCGATATTGCGTCGCAGGGCATCGAGGTCGACCGCACCATCGAGCCATCGGCCTACCAGCAGCCCGGCCGCGGCGAATACCAGCACGATCGCGAAGGCCCCGAACCCGCCGAAGGCGGCGGCGAATCCGAGCGCGAGACCGACAGCAAGGCATATCGAAGTGGCATTCACGACTCGATTCCTCTCTACGGCTGCCGGGGCCGGCTACTGAACCCGGCCGGTGGGAGCTTCGGCCTCGTCGTCGTCACCGGGGATATGGACATCGTTGACATGGATATTGACCTCGACGACCTCGAGCCCGGTCATCTGCTCGATCGCGGAGATTACGTTGCGGCGTACCACGCGGGCTACTTCGGCGATGGCGACGCCGTATTCGACGACGATCTGCAGATCGACCGCGGCCTGTGTTTCGCCGACTTCGACCGAAACCCCTTGTCCGATACTGGCGGAGGCACCGGGAATTCGATCGCGCAGCGCGCCGAATGCCCGCGCGGCGTTGCCGCCGAGTTCGTGGACACCGTTGACCTCGCGCGCGGCGAGGCCGGCGACCTTCTGCACCACGATATCGGCGATGGTGGTGCTGCCCTGCTCGGTGACCAGCGCATTTTTCCGGGCGGGTTCGCGTACCTCGGATGCCTTCACTGCTTCGGGCGTTGCGGTGGAATTCTTTTCACTGGTCGGAGTGGTCATCGTTGCTCCTTTCGTGTGGCGGATCCGCTGCGGCGCAGGAGGATCCGGCTGTTGCTGTACGTGTTCGACACCGGCGGGACGGAAACCTCACGCCCCGATGGAGTGATCTGGGTCACCTCCCGGAGTGAGGGCCTCGGCGTCGAGTTCGGCGACCACCAAACGCAATTCGGCCGATTCCCATCGCGTGCCCGCCAACAGCGGGCGGATGGCGGCGGCGAGGCCGTCCAGTAGGGGAGCCAACGGTAGTCCGGTGGCGACCACCCGGACCTCCACCAACGCCGCGGACAGGCCGACCGCGTATCTGCGTGGATCGAAAGGCCACCACCCGACATGTTCCCGGGCGATCGGTGCCGCCGGGCGCAGGCCGGGAGCGGCCGTCACGGCGCCGATGATCTTATCGCTGAGCTCGGTATCGGCGGTCATGGCCGCTGACCCGCGATATCGATGATGCACACGCACACCCGGTCCACTTGTTGACCGGTGTGCTCGAGTACTGCCCGGGTGATCTGCCGTTGGACGGCATGACCGATCGTCATGGCCTGTTCCTCGGCGCCGATCGTGATGTCGGCGGATACGACGAGCCCAGCGGGCGTGTGCCGGATACGCACCCCGTCGGCCGGTGCCGGGTCCGTATCCGACCACCGCTGCCGGCCCGCGCGGACGAACGTGTTCAGCAGCCCTCGGAACCCGGGCTCCAGCCGCACTACACCGGGTGTGTTCGCCGCGGCGTGGGCGGCGACGGCGGCGATCACCGGCGCCGCCACCACCGTGGTGTGCCCAGGGTTCATCGGTCGTCTCCGGCGGCGTCGCCGGTGTCGGAATAGAGGTCGGCGATGTGCACGTCGAGTTTGTTCAGATCCACTCCGATGCGGTCGGGCAATGCCGCGGCGATCCGGGCCCGCACCGCGGGCAGCAATTCGCCGACGGTCGGTCCGTCGGCGCGGATGGCGATACTCATCTCCACATCGACCAGCCGGCGCCCGTCCGGCCCGCTCCCGGCTTCCTGGATCCGGCACCGCCGGGCTCGCACGCCCGGTACCGAGTCCGCCGCGTACCGCAGGACCGCGGCAACGGCCTGTTCGCTGATCTCCACGGTGCCGGAATGGTGTGTCGGCAGGTCCAGAGTGCGCCCACGCCGGATCTCGGCGCGAACCGCCGACATGATGCGTCCGGTGAGATCGGGCGGGGCCGGGTCGGATTCGGTGATCAGCTCCCGGGTCGCCGCCCGCAGGGCGAGAAGGCTTTCACGCGCCGCCCGGCAGTGGGGGCAGGTCGCCTCATGGGTGTCGGCCTCGCCGGCCTCGACCGCGTCCAGGTGTTCCCACACCTGTTCCAGTTCGCGACCGCAGGGAAGCCGGTAGTCCTGTTCGGTCGAGTTGTTCACCGCCATGGCTTCATCACCTCGGACAGTTGGGCTCGCGCCCGCGCGATACGACCGCGGACAGCGGTGGCGTTGGCGCCGACGATGTCGCCGATCTGGTCATACGGCAATCCGTGTACCTCCCGCAGCAGCCAGCAGGCCCGCTGTTCGGCGGTCAGCACCTGCAACGCGTCGTTGAGCGCTTCGAGCTGGGTGCTGATCTGTACCGCGTGTTCGGGCTGGATCTCGGTACGTGGCGACTCCGCGGTCTCGAGATCGACTTCGACCTGTGGGCGGCGCGCGCGGAGGACATTGAGGCAGCGGTTCGTCGTCGTCCGGTACAACCAGCCCACGAAGGCCGCGTCATCGTTGAGCTGCGGCAAACCTCGCCAGGCACGGAGAAAAGCCTCCTGCACGACATCCTCGGCCTCGCCGCGGTCGGCCAGCATCTTGGTGGCCAGCCGGAACATCTGCCCCTGATACCGCACCACCAACTGCTCATAGGCCTGCACATCACCGTCGCGGGCGCGGCCGACCAGAGTCGCGTCGTCGAGTCTCGCGATCGGCGCGGATCCGAGCGCGGTCACACCACCACCTCCTCCACCCACAACATCCGCACATACGAAGGACACCGCGGCCAGGCGATCGTCACGCACGATTATCACGTGATCGGAGTCACAGCGGCTGCGATTGTTCACTACCACCCCGTTCGGGCGTGTCATACGGCTTACTTACCCGCTCGGGGCGGTGCGCAACAGTCCGTTGCAGACTCGAGTCCCTGATTTCGCGGGAGTGACTGTCCGCTGTTTCCGTGACCGGTGAGCCGCAGCGCACGCCGATGTGACGACGCTCACGGTGAAAACGTCGTGCCGTTTCCGGCGCGACCGGGTCGTTATGTTCAAGCACCGAAAAGGGTGGGGAACGGACACGGAAGGTTTCCGATATGGCTCTCCGTATCACCTCTCGGGATCGAAAGGCGCGCCTGCGGCCGATACGAGTCGCGGGTATGGAGTGGGGGACCGCCGTACTCGTGGTTCTTGCCTGCCTCGTCGTCGCCGCAGGAACCGCCGTACTCACCGGCTCGATCGCCGCTGCCGTGCTCGCCACCGTCTTCATCGCGCTCGGGCTGGTTGTCACCTTGCGGATACTCC
>JABFXT010000725.1 GCA_013361595.1 Nocardia sp.
GGCGGGATCGGCGGCCGGCCCGGCGCGGGATTCCGGGGCAGGCGCGGATCCGGGTTCGGCTGCCGGGTGGGTGTGTAGCGGTCCTCCCCCGGATGCGGTCCGGGGCGCGGGGCCGGCCGCGGACCGGGCGGGACCGCCCGATCCGGCGTGGCACCGGGACGTTCGGGCCGACGCATCTGCGGAGGCGGCTCCCGGAACGCGCCGGGGCGTTCGCGGTCCAGTTCCGGATCGCCCGGGTGACCGGTCATATCCGTCTCCGGGCCGGGAGCTCGATGCACTCGCTCCCACGGTGCGCTGGGGGGCCGGCGGTCTCGTGGACCGTCGGACTGTCGACCGGGCTGCTGCCGATGAGCGGAGGATTCATCGTCGCTCATCATGCCTCCTGTATCGCCCGGACCCCGCGTGGCGGTTGTCCCCTGTGTCGCGTCGAACACATTGTCCCGAGGTCACCGCGCGATGAACTGCGCGGTCCATCGGCGGTAACGCGTCCGGCTGCGCACCGGCACCCGGACGGATCTCCGGACAGCCGGTGCGCACTCTCCATCTTCCATGGGACGTGGGTCCGGGTCACCCTCCCCGGCCTGTGTACGAGGTCCACCGCCGCCCGGCTCCGCGGTCGGCGGCTAGACGTGTTCCCGGCCCCGCGCCTTCCGGTCGGCGGCCTGCCGGGCCGCCGAGCTCGACTCGGAAACGGCACGGCCTCGTCCACGGCGGCGAGCGCGGCCCAACCGGACGACGCGCTGCCGAAGCCCCGGATCGATACCCTTGTCGGCCGGATCGCGTTTGCCGTGGAAACGCCGCCACAACCGCCGCCCGGCCAGCAGGAACAGCAGGGCCGCCGCGCATGCGGTGATGATCGCGAGGATCTGACCGTAGGCGTTGGAGCGGACCGAGATCGAGGTGGCGTGGCCGAGCGGAACTCCGTCGGGGGTGCTCAGCGAGATCGGCACCACGAGTTTGCGGCTGTCGCTGACCTCGGTCGGGATCTGGAACGACCGGGTGCCCCGTGGGGGCAGCAACTGCTCGCCGATATCGGTGATCTTGGTTTCCGGCGGGGCGTCGATCCGGAACCGGATCCGCACCGAGACGGGTAGATCGTTACGGGCCACCAGCAACAACGGACTCGACTCGGAGGCCAGCGTGTACACCCCGCCGGGCGGCAGCACCGATACCGAACGGAAGATCTCGTCCACGGTGGATGTGGCCTTCTCGATCCGGCGCTGCGCGAAGACCTCGGCCTGCGCGGTGGGCCCGCCGCGGCGGTCCGACAGCGACAGCGCGCGCACCAGATCGTCACGCAACGGGTCCAGGTAGGCGCGGGGCGTCGGTGCCGTCTCGGGAACCTCGACCATCGCCTGCAGCAGCTGAGAGATCCGATGGGACTGGTCACGCGCGGGAGCCGCGAAGTATCCGGGTACCGCTTCCACGCCGGCCTCGGGCAGCGGAGCCAGCTGATACGGGGCGGGATCGGGGGCCTGGCCGACGAGGTCGTCGAACGGCCGGGGATCGACCAGCTTGTTCTCGACCAGCAGGTCCAACTGTCGCAACAGGGCGGCGGCCTCGTCGCGGTTCGCGCCCCACTGTTGCGGCGGCATGATCAGTTGCGAACGCGGCCGGGCCGGATCGGTGTGCAGCGCCCGCCACGACACCGCCCCCAGCGCGTCCTGTAACCGCGCCGTCCGGGAATCGTTGGTCACGGCGTACCGGGCCGATTCCGGAACATAGGCCGGGGTGGGCGGATTCGACCCGACGCCGGCCAAGGCGGCGGCGGGCCAGATGTCGAAGGCCGCCACCCGCAGTGCCGGATCGGTCGTCGAGGCGCCGCCGCTACCCGCCTGTGCGGCGCCCGCCGGGGTCTGTGCGGGAGTTCCGGTCTCGGTCTGTTCGCCGGCGGGTACCGCCTCCGACGTGTCACCGGATTCCGGTGCCGGGGTGGACGGGGGTACCGCCCCGGGTACCCCGGGCAGCCGCACCATATCCGGCACGGTCGCGTACGGGTCGCCGACACCGCCTTCGGGGGCTACCGCGTTACCCGCGAGCACCGCCGTCCCGAACCCTTGTGCTTTCAGGAACTGCGCCGCGTTCTGATCCAAGCTGCTGGCATCGGGCAGACTCACCCCGCGCACCGACCGGGTGCTCAGGATCGAATCGACGATCGACGCCGGCGAATCCAGTGCCCGCGCGGTCAGCGCCGGATCGGCGGCCGCCGCGAGCGCCGAGATATCGACCTGCGCGAACGGCAGCGCCACCGTGCACATCGACGAAGCCAGATTCCGCAGCCGGTCCAGCCAGGCCTTCGCGGATTCGGTGCCCGATCCTGGCCGGGTCGCACCGTCCGGATCGGACGGGCTGGCCAGAACCCGATAGTCGCTGGTCATCGCCCGCACAGT
Source organism: Nocardia sp. (assembly GCA_013361595.1). Taxonomy (GTDB): domain Bacteria; phylum Actinomycetota; class Actinomycetes; order Mycobacteriales; family Mycobacteriaceae; genus Nocardia. The sequence goes on from JABFXT010000725.1 coordinate 2,391, forward strand.
GAGCAAAAGGTCGGGGTCGATCGCCAGACAGACCGCCGACGACGGACCGTCCTCGGCCCGGTCGTCCCCGAACACCGACTCCAACGCCCCCACCAGTTCGTCCAACCGGCCGCCGCGGCTCACCGACGCGGCGAGCTCGTCGTCGGTCAGCTCGACCTCGCGGTCCAGATCGCCGGTCTGCCCGGCCACCATGCGGGGACGATCGGCCAGCGGCCACAACAGAGTCGTCTGCACCGGCGGCGCGGCGGGCGCGGGCAGCGGTGGCGCGCTACCGTCCGCGGCCGCCGGCAGCCCCAATACCGGCAGCAGGAACCGGGCATCGTCCAACCTGGCCTGACCGCCGTAATCCGGGGTCCCGTTCACGTTCAGCAGCAGCGGATACACACCGGCTTCGGTGATGTTCAGCGATGTCCCCGACGCGTCCCGCAACGGGACTGTCATGGTGAACTGCTGGCGCTGGCCCGGTTCCAGCCGCACCGCCACATCCTGGAACGGTGTCGGGAAGTCGTAGTTCACCTGATCGAGCTTCAGACTCGTGCGCAGCTCGCTGGGGTCGGCGACCGGCCGCGCCCGCTGTACCCGCACGGCCACCTCGTCCACCCCGCGATCACCGATATTGGTGACCGTGCCGGCCACCGTGAGCATCGGCTCGCTCTGCGTGGTGACGGTGCCGGGGCTCACCGAATCGAGGGACAATTTCAGGAACTGCGGCGCCGAGGTGTCCTCGGCCGACCCCGTCGGCTGGGCGTACGCCGGGGATCCGAGCAGCGCGGGCAGCGCCGCCGAGCCGAGGATGGTCAGGATCACGAGCATGATCCGACTCAGTCCACGCGTCATCGCTTGCCGGTCTCCATCCGGTCGATCAGGCGGTTCGCCACCTCGGCCAGCCTGCGCTCGTCGGCGTAGGCCAGCCTAGAGTTCAATTCGCTCAGCGGTACCCAGTCGACCTGGGTTACCTCCACATCCGCGTCGGATAATTCACCACCTA
>JABFXT010000878.1 GCA_013361595.1 Nocardia sp.
TGGCTGGTGACGATGAGGGTGCCCGCGCCCGGGGTGAGCCGAAGTAATCGCGCGGCCGCCTCGATACCGTCGATCCCGGGCAACTGCAGGTCGATGACGGCCACCGCGACCGGATCACCGGCGGCCGCCCGCTGCTGCCAGGCGGCGACGAGTTCTTCTCCGGAGCCGACATGGCCGACGACGTCGATATCGTCCTCGAGATCGAGCATCGTCGCCAGCGCCACCCGGATGAGCGTCTCGTCGTCGGCGAGCAGAACCGGTATCAATTCTTCTCCCAGCGGATTTCGAGCCCGAATCGGTCGGGCGAGGACAGGACGTCGAGACTCGCACCGACCGCCGCCAACCGCTCGGCGAGGCCGCGCAGACCCGATCGCCGCCCCGGAGTCCCCCGGGGATGGTCGTTGTGCAGCGACATCCCCGCGGCGCCGAGCGCGAGAGTCGCCGAGGCCGCCGCGGAATGTTCGACTATATTCGTCGTCCCCTCACGCACGACCCAGGCGGCGACCTCGTGGAACCGCGCGGGGACCGCGGTGGGATCGCCTTCCACGGTCAGCCGGCAGTCGACCGCCGCCAGCAGCGAACGCGCTCCGGCCACCTCACCGGTCAGATCTATCCCGCGATAGCCGCGGACCAGTTCGCGCATCTGCCCCATGGATTCGACGGCCAACGACCGGACCTCGTCCATTTCCGTCGCGGCACGGCCGGAATCACCCCCGCGTGACAGTGCTACCGCGAGTTCGCTTTTCACCGCGATCGCCGAGAAGCCGCGACCCACCACATCGTGCAGGTCCCGGGCGAACCGCAGCCGCTCCTCGGCCACCTGTAGTTCGGCTTCGACCACCTTCGCGCGCTCCAGTTCGTCGACCACCCGCAGACCCCAGACGGTGAGCAGCGTCGTCGCGATGACCAGGGCGCCGGCGACGAAGGTCAGCACCGCACCGCCCACCACGGCCGCGGGTGATGTCCCGAAGGCCAGTCCGGTCGCGAGGCTGAGCGCGAGCAGGATCCACCATTTGCGCTCGATCAGCGAGACCACCGAGAACACGATCAGCATCACCACATAGATGCCGGTCAGCCGGGCCGGAGTATCGACTGCCGCCGCTCCGGACAGCCGGGCGGCCACGGCGCACGCGATCCACACTGCGGCGAGTGTGGCGACGGCCCCGGCCTGCACCCAGCGCCGCCCGGCCACTCGTGACGTCACCGCGAATTCGGCCCGGGACTCCACCGCCAGCACCGCCGCGATCCCGACGACCACCACCCCGGCCGCGGCCCATGGCGATCGCACGGTGATCGCCATGACGACGATCACCGCGACCAGCGCGGACTGGAAGGTGAGCCCGGTGTACATCCGGAACTTGGCGAACGCCGACAGCTCGTGCCACCAGCCGGTCCAGCGGTTCACCCGCGGTCGTCCCAGCGGAAACTCCGGCGGGTCAGCGCGAACGCCAGGACGGTCCATATCGCCAGTGTCGCAAACGGGCGCCCCAGTTCGGCGAACGTGCCCGGGAAATCGAGGGCCACCGCGTCCGCGTCGGCACCGGCCATCTTCCCGGCCACACCGAGCGATACGAGATCGGACACCGCGGCGAACGGGGTCCAGTCGGCCAGCGCGGCGAGCCGGTCCGGCAGGAAGGTGCGGATCGACGCCAGGCCGAGCATCGCGATCGTCATCACCGGTAGCGACGTGATCTGCGCGGCCTCGGCGTTCTTGGTCACCGCGCTGGTCGCGAGCGCCAGCACCGAGAACAGGACGATTCCGCCCACGAGTGCCAGCAGCAGCGCCACGGGATCGACCGGGGCGGGTGCGCCCAGACCGTAGACGATCGCGGCGACGACGGCCGTGCAGACCAGCGTCACGAGCGCTCCGGGAACCGCGGGTGCGGTCTGGATCTGCCAATCGGCGGCCTCGCCGGTCCGCAGGCGTTTCAGCACGCCTTCGCCGCGGCGCGTGGTCACCATCGACAGCACCGAGTAGTACTGCACGAACAGCAAGGTGACCAGCGCGAGCATTTCGAAGGTCAGCACCGCGATATCGGCGGCCGGGGCATCGCCTCGGCGCGCGATGAAGAACATGGCCACCGGAATACCGATCGGGAACACCGTCGCCAAGTACACCAGCGTCTTGTTCCGGCGGAATTGCAGGTATTCGGCCTTGGTCAGCGCGGCGAGCGGGCGGCGGCGGAAACCCTCGGCGGGTTGCGCGGTCGTGGTCATCGAGTGGCTCCGATCAATTCGGGGTCGGCGGTGGGGTCGTTCGCGATATCGAGGAAAACCGTCTCCAGCGAGGCGGCGCGGGCCTCCAGCCCGCCCAGCCGCACACCGCGCTCGGCCGCCCATCCGAGCAGTACCGACAGATCGCCCTGCAGGTCGTGCGTGGTGACCGTGACGCGGGCCCGGGCCTCGATCGACGCGGCGGGGAATTCCGGTAGCGGCAGCCCCGGATGGTCGAAGACGATGCGGGCCGGATGTCCGTCGACGATCTCGCGCAGCGTCCCGGACCGCGCGACCTCGCCCCGGTGCATGATCGCGATCCGGTCGGCCAGTGCTTCGGCTTCGTCGAGGTAATGGGTGGTGAGCACCATGGTCACCCCGGATTCCTTCAGTTCCGACAGCAGGCGCCACGTGCCGCGCCGGCTCTCCGGGTCGAGTCCGGTCGTGGGCTCGTCGAGGAACAGCAGGCGGGGCTGCCCCAGCAGCGCACAGGCCAGGTCGACGCGGCGCTGTTCACCCCCGGACAGGGAGCCGACCCGGACATCCACCCGATGCCCCAGATCCACCTGCGCCAGCACCGTCGCGGTGGTGGTGGGGTTGCTACAGGTGCCCCGCCACATCTCCAGTGTTTCGCCGACGGTCAGTTCGGCGGGCAGTCCGCCGGACTGCAACATGATGCCGACCCGGGCGCGCACCTGCGCCCGGTGCCGATGTGGGTCGAGGCCGAAGATCTCCACCGAACCCGCCGACGGTTCGGCGAGGCCCTCCAATATGTCCAAGGTCGAGGTCTTACCGGCGCCGTTGGTGCCCAGGAGCGCGAAGACCTCACCCTCGGCTACTTCGATATCGACACCTTTCACGGCCTCGAACGCGTTCTTGCCCTGCCCGTAGGTCCGGCGCAGGCCGCGACCGGCGACGATATCGGCGGGCCGGCCACGCATGTGCTGTCGTTCGGTATCGGTGCTGCTCATGGCCTCTACGATCGCGGCTCGCCCGGCTGCCGCGGTAGTACGCGCAGTCACCGGATCCCGGTGGATCGCTCATGGGCCGGTGATGACATTTGTCATCGCCGAGCCCGCGACGGTCGCCCGGACCGGCGGCCGAGGAGTGGATTCGCCTCACCCGGCGACGAAGTCGGCAGTACCGCCCGGCCTGGTCGAT
>JABFXT010000025.1 GCA_013361595.1 Nocardia sp.
GATTCGCGAGCGCATCTCCGCGCCCCGGGAGCCGGGGAGTTTGTCCAGGTAGAGGACCGAACCGCCGTCCTCGACGGCCAAATGGATCGTATCGAGCACGGTGACCGAGAGTTCTTCGAGCACGGGGCGTGCGACCAGCGGCAACGGATTGCCGTGCAACGCCTTGAAGCCGAGTTCGATCAGCGCCGGCCCCAGCGTGTAGCCCCGGTTGTCGTGGCGGAGGAACCCCTGGGCCACCAGCAGTTGTGCGAGACGATGGGTGCTGCTGCGGCCCAGGCCGGTGTACTCGACGATCTCGCGCAACCCGTGCGCGCCGTCGCCGACCGCATGGATCACCGCGAGACCGCGGGCGAGTGTCTGAGTACCGGGCGGGATGGTGTCGGGAGGAGCGGTCACCGATCCAGAGTCCCACAAATAGGGACCATGTTGGAAATAATGGGACCCGCTGTTCATAGTGACCGTCATGACACCGGACCGGCCAGGGCTCTCGACGCCGCGCCTCATCGGACTCGACTGGGGTACGACGTCCATGCGCTGCTGGCTGCTCGGTGACGACGGCCGGATCCTGGATTCCCGGCGGCTCGCCGGTGGGTTGCTCGATATGGCCACCGGTATCGACGCCGCCGATCCCGCGGCGCGGGCAGGCGCCTACGAAGCGACTTTCCTGGACGTCTGCGGCACCTGGCTGCGGACCCACCCCGGGCTCCCGGCGCTGGCCTGCGGCATGGTGGGGAGCGCGCAGGGCTGGTACGAAGCCGGTTACCTCGACGTTCCGGTCCGCCTGGACATCACCGCGCCCGCGCTGACGAGGGTCGCGTTCGGCGCCGGCTCGGTGCATCTCGTCCCGGGCCTGCGGGTGCCCTCCGATCCGCGCAACGACCTCGCCGGAGACGTGCTGCGAGGCGAGGAAACCCAGGTCATCGGTGCGTTGCGGTCCATGGACCGGCCCGACGGCGAGCATGTCCTGGTACTGCCGGGCACCCACACCAAATGGATCCGGATCGCCGATCGCAAGGTACTGTCCTTCACCACGGCCATGACCGGTGAGCTGTACGCACTGGTCACCCAGCACGGTCTGCTGAGTCATACCGGTGCCACTCCGCGCCGCGACGATGCGGCTTTCGCCCGCGGCCTGTCGGCGGGATTCTCGGCACGGGAACGCGGTCTGGCGGTCACCCTGTTCGGTGCCCGGGCGCTGGTTCTCGATGGCCTGCTCGAACCTGCCGCGCTGGCGGACTATCTGTCCGGTGTGGTGATCGCCGACGAGATACGTCATCTGCTCCCGCAGCACGATGGCACGCAGCCGATCATACTGTGCGGTCACGGCGATCTGTGCCGTCGATACGCCGCGGCGCTGCGGATATGTGGGGTGGATTCGCGGGTCGTCGACGAGGACGCGGCCGCGGCGGGGCTCTGGTCGATCGCGGTCGCGGCCGGACTGGTCGCGGACGGGCCCAGTCGATGGCCGGACAGCGGGAAACGAACGAGGAGAAATTCATGGTCGGCGTAGCGGAGGCGCCCCGGTCCGGGCTGATCGCCATTCTGCGCGGTATCACCCCGGACGAGGTCGTCGCGGTGGGTTCGGTACTGATCGAGGAAGGCTTCGATGCCATCGAAGTGCCGTTGAACTCGCCGGATCCCTATCGGTCCATCGAACTGCTGGCCGCGAACTTCGGCACGCGCTGTCCGGTCGGCGCCGGTACCGTCCTGTCGCCGGCCGAGGTCGAGCGGGCCCGGTCGGCGGGCGCCGAGATCATCGTTTCGCCGAATACCGACGTCGACGTGATCACCGCGACCCGGGCGCTCGGTATGCGCTCGTACCCGGGCATCGCCACTCCGACCGAAGCGTTCGGCGCCGTCCGGGCCGGGGCCCGCAGCCTCAAACTCTTCCCGTCCGGCATTCTCGGTATCTCCGGTATGCGGGCATTGAGTGCCGTCCTGCCCGACGATGTGGAACTGATCCCGGTCGGTGGTGTGGACGGATCCAATCTGGCGGATTGGCAGGCGGCCGGCGCCGGTGGAGCCGGTATCGGCACCAGCGTGTACCGGCCGGGCGATACCGCCGCCCAGGTGCGCGCCGCGGCCCGCCGGCTGTCCGCCGTCTGGTCCACCACTCCGTAGTACCCGCTCGTCACCGGACGACGATGTCCGCTGCACAGGAGGAAATTCATGAAGATCGCGTCGATCGAGACGTTCACGCTGCCACCGCGCTGGCTGTTCGTGCGTATCGAAACCGATGACGGTGTCGTCGGCTGGGGCGAACCCGTACTGGAGGGGCGGGCCGCATCGGTCGCCGCGACGGTCGAGGAACTCTCGGATCATCTGATCGGACAGGACCCGGGCCGGATCGAGGATCTGTGGACGGTGCTCTACCGGGGCGGGTTCTATCGCGGCGGCGGTATCCATATGAGTGCCCTGGCCGGTATCGATCAGGCGTTATGGGATATCAAGGGCAAATCGCTCGGTGTCCCGGTGCACGAACTGCTCGGCGGCCGGGTGCGGGATCGGATCAAGGTCTACTCCTGGATCGGCGGTGACCGGCCGGACGAGACGGCGAAAGCCGCCCGGGACGCGGTCGACCGCGGTTTCACCGCGGTGAAGATGAACGGGACCGAGGAACTGCAGTATCTCGACACCTGGGACAAGATCGACCGCTGCGTGGCGAATGTCGCCGCGGTTCGGGACGCGGTCGGGCCGAATATCGGTATCGGGGTCGACTTCCACGGCCGGGTGCACAAGCCGATGATGAAAGTGCTGCTGCGCGAATTGGAACCGTACCGGTTGATGTTCGTCGAGGAACCGGTGCTGTCCGAACATGTGGACAGTGTGGTGGATGTGCTGCGGCGGTCGCCGATTCCGATCGCGCTGGGGGAGCGGTTGTTCTCCCGCTGGGATTTCAAATCGGTTATCGCCTCGGGCGCTGTCGATATCATCCAGCCCGACCCGTCGCACTGTGGTGGCATCACCGAAGCCCGCAAGATCGCGCATATGGCCGAGGCCTACGATGTGGCCCTCGCACTGCACTGTCCGCTGGGGCCGATCGCGCTGGCGTCCTGCCTGCAGATCGACGCGGGTTGCTACAACGCGACGATCCAGGAGCAGAGCCTCGGAATCCACTACAACACCACGAACGAGTTGCTCGACTATCTGGTGGACCCGGCGGTGTTCACCTACGCCGAGGGTCAGGTGCGGATTCCGACGGGGCCCGGTCTCGGGATCGAGATCAACGAGGAATATGTGGCGGAACGGGCCGCTGTCGGGCATCGATGGCGCAATCCGATCTGGCGTCACAGTGACGGTTCTTTCGCGGAGTGGTGACCATGAAAACAATGCTCGACAAACGCCCCGCCGTATCCGGCGCTTTGGCCGCCA
>JABFXT010000533.1 GCA_013361595.1 Nocardia sp.
GGGCGATCGGCACAGGCGTTCACGGCGACCGGATGGCGACAGGAACGCGCGAAATCTAGCGCGCGGCGGGTTCGAGCGCCGGGTCTTCGGCGATTCCGGGATGCGGGTCGGCGGTCGCCGGTGGGTACGTGTCGGCCGCACGACGGGATTTGACCCAGTGCAGTCCACCGATGGCGAGCACCAGCCCGGCCAGGAGGACGATCGTGATCTCGGTCCAGCCGACCGTGGGCGTCTGCTCCAGACGGTGTGCCAGCGTCTGGGCCGCCTGCTCGGACTTGCCGCCGGTGAACTTGGACTTGTCCTCGGCCCACTCCAGCCGCACGCGGCTGATCGAATCGCTGGTCGTGCCGATCCAGTCGTCACTGAACACTGCCACGGTGCCGTGCTGGAAACCGGCCACCTCTGTCGCCAGATCGCGCAATTCCGAGTCGTGGCCCGGATTTCCGTCGAGGACCACGATGCTCAGATCGATACCCTTCGCCCGGGCATCGGCCACGATCGCGGCCAGTTCGCTCTGATCATCGCCCTCGGGGGTGGCCACGCCGTTGTCCGCGAGATCGGCCCGGACCTCTGCCATGGCCTTCGAATCGAACCCGTCCGGGAGCTTGGTGGCCCTCAGGGAGAAGGCCGAGGTGTGGGTGACGGTCATCTTCCATCCGGTCTGGTCGAGCCGCATCGTCTCAGGACGCGACGGGGAATCCGTACTGGGCACGAATCGCGGGAGTACCCGTCGGCACCACCCCGGCTAACTCGGACCAGCTCGAGAGCAGGTTACGCGACGAATGGAAGGTGCCCTACTCCCGCCACGCCCGGCGGGCGGCGCGCCGGTAGACCCATTCGCCGTGGCGCCCCGAAATTTTCACAGGACAAGCGTACTGTTAGGGTTGGGAACCGCGGGGAACCGGCGCCTTCCCGGGCCGGCACCTCATGCCAGAGACGTACCGCCGCCGGCACAGCCCCGCCGACGGCGTCCGCACACCCGACAAGTGGAGCTGACGTGACGAAAAGTATCGATACTTTCGGCGCCAAGGGCAACCTCGAGGTCGGAAGCAACTCCTACGAGATCTTCCGGCTCTCGGCCGTACCCGGCACCGAGAAACTCCCGTACGCACTGAAAGTCCTCGCCGAGAATCTGCTGCGCACCGAGGACGGCGCGAACATCACCGCCGACCATATCCGCGCCCTGGCGGACTGGGACCCCAGCGCCCAGCCCAGTATCGAGATCCAGTTCACCCCGGCCCGTGTGGTGATGCAGGACTTCACCGGCGTGCCCTGTGTGGTCGACCTGGCCACCATGCGCGAGGCCGTCTCCGCCCTCGGCGGCGACCCGGAGAAGGTCAATCCGCTCTCCCCTGCCGAGATGGTCATCGACCACTCGCTCATCCTCGATGTCTTCGGCCGCGCCGACGCCTTCGAGCGCAATGTCGAGCTCGAATACGAGCGCAACGGCGAGCGTTACCAGTTCCTGCGCTGGGGCCAGGGCGCGTTCGACGATTTCAAGGTCGTCCCCCCCGGCACCGGCATCGTGCACCAGGTCAATATCGAGTACCTGGCCCGCACCGTCATGGTCCGCAACGGGCAGGCCTACCCCGACACCTGCGTCGGCACCGACTCGCACACCACCATGGTCAACGGCCTGGGCGTGCTGGGCTGGGGCGTCGGCGGTATCGAGGCCGAGGCCGCCATGCTGGGCCAGCCGGTCTCCATGCTCATCCCGCGGGTGGTCGGCTTCAAGCTCACCGGTGAGATCCAGCCCGGCGTCACCGCTACCGATGTGGTGCTGACCGTCACCGATATGCTGCGCAAGCACGGTGTGGTCGGCAAATTCGTCGAGTTCTACGGCCAGGGCGTGGCCGAGGTTCCGCTGGCCAACCGCGCCACCCTGGGCAATATGAGCCCCGAGTTCGGCTCGACCGCGGCGATCTTCCCGATCGACGAGGAGACCGTCAACTACCTGCGCCTGACCGGCCGGACCGATGAGCAGCTGGCGCTCGTCGAGGCCTACGCCAAGGAACAGGGCATGTGGCACGATCCGGCCGCCGAACCCGTCTACTCCGAGTACCTCGAGCTGGACCTGAGCACCGTGGTGCCCTCCATCGCCGGGCCGAAGCGTCCGCAGGACCGCATCGTGCTGAGCGAATCGAAGATCGCGTTCCGCAAGGACATCCACAACTACGTGGAGGATCAGCACCCGACCCCCCATTCGAAACTGGACGAAGCGGTGGAGGAGACCTTCCCGGCCTCCGATCCGGCCACCCTGTCCTTCGCCGACGACGGCGCGGTGGATGTGCAGTCCGCGGCGAACAACGCCGAGGGCCGCCCGTCCAAGCCGATCAAGGTCGTCTCCGAGGAGCGCGGCGAGTTCATCCTCGACCACGGCGCGGTCGCGGTCGCGGGTATCACCTCGTGCACCAACACCTCCAACCCGTCGGTCATGATCGGCGCGGCACTGCTGGCCCGTAACGCGGTGGAGAAGGGCCTGTCGACCAAGCCGTGGGTCAAGACCAACATGGCCCCCGGTTCGCAGGTCGTCACCGACTACTACGAGAAGGCCGGCCTGTGGCCGTACCTGGAGAAGCTCGGCTTCTACCTGGGCGGTTACGGCTGCACCACCTGCATCGGTAACACCGGCCCGCTGCCGGAGGAGATCTCCAAGGCGGTCAACGACAACGACCTCACCGTTACCGCGGTGCTCTCCGGCAACCGCAACTTCGAGGGCCGCATCTCCCCCGACGTGAAGATGAACTACCTGGCCTCGCCGCCGCTGGTCATCGCCTACGCGCTCGCGGGCACCATGGATTTCGATTTCGAGACCGACGCGCTGGGCACCGACACCCAGGGCAACCCGGTTTTCCTGAAGGACATCTGGCCCTCGGCCCAGGAGATCGACGACACCATCAAATCGGCGATCAACCAGGAGATGTTCACCAAGTCCTACGCCGATGTCTTCAAGGGCGACGAGCGGTGGCGCAGCCTGCCCACCCCGGAGGGCAACACCTTCGAGTGGAGCGACGACTCCACCTACGTCCGCAAGGCGCCCTACTTCGACGGTATGGGCATGGAGCCGGAAGCGGTCACCGACATCACGGGTGCGCGCGTACTGGCCCTGCTGGGCGATTCGGTCACCACCGACCACATCTCCCCCGCCGGTGCGATCAAGCCGGGCACCCCGGCCGCTGATTACCTCGACTCGCACGGTGTCGCGCGCAAGGACTACAACTCACTGGGCTCGCGGCGCGGTAACCACGAGGTGATGATCCGCGGCACCTTCGCCAACATCCGGTTGCGCAACCAGCTCCTCGACGATGTCTCGGGCGGTTACACCCGCGACTTCACCCAGGACGGTGCTCCGCAGGCGTTCATCTACGACGCCTCGCAGAACTACCAGAAGGCCGGTATCCCGCTGGTCGTGCTGGGCGGCAAGGAATACGGTTCCGGTTCCTCGCGCGACTGGGCCGCCAAGGGCACCAGCCTGCTGGGCGTGCGGGCCGTGATCGTCGAATCGTTCGAACGCATCCACCGTTCGAATCTGATCGGCATGGGCGTGATCCCGCTGCAGTTCCCGCAGGGTGAATCGGCCAAGTCACTGGGCCTGACCGGTACCGAGGTCTTCGACATCACCGGTATCGAAGAGCTCAATTCGGGCACGACGCCGTCCACGGTCCACGTGACCGCGACCAAGGACGACGGCTCGAAGATCGAGTTCGACGCGGTCGTCCGCATCGACACCCCCGGTGAGGCCGATTATTACCGCAACGGTGGAATCCTGCAGTATGTCCTGCGGAACATGATCAGGTCCTGATCACGCTGTGCTCGACGGCGCCTCCTCCGGCGGCGCGTGTTCGCGCCCCCGAGATCCTGTCGTCGCGTACCCGGGAATCGCATTCGCGCCCGGTACGCGATGACAGGGCGGGTGCGAACGTCACTCGTAGGACTCGCTCCCGCGGGATTACGAGAGTGCCGGCAGGTCACTTGTTCGTTCGCTCGTAATCTGATGACCCCGCGCGGTGTTCCGCCGCGCGGGGTTCGTATATCCGTTGAAGGAGAACGATGCCCAAGGTCAGCGACGATCATCTGGCCGCCCGGCGCACACAGATACTCGACGGCGCCCGGCGCTGTTTCGCCGAGTTCGGGTACGACGGCGCCACGGTGCGGCGCCTGGAGGACGCCATCGGCCTGTCCCGCGGCGCGATCTTCCATCATTTCCGGGACAAGGACGCTCTCTTCTTCGCTCTCGCGCAGGAGGATGCCGAGCGGATGGCGGATGTGGCCGCCAATCAGGGTCTCGTGCAGGTGATGCGGGATATGCTCGCCGATCCACAGGAGTACAACTGGCTGGGCACCCGGCTCGAGATCGCGCGGCGGTTGCGCACCGACCCGGAGTTCCGGGCCGGCTGGACGCAGCGGTCGGCCGAGCTCACCGCGGCCACGCTGGCCCGCCTGGAGCGTCGTAAAGCGGCCGGGGCGCTGCGTGACGATGTGCCCACCGATGTCCTGCTGGGCTATCTCGATCTGGTGCTCGACGGGCTGATCGCCCGGATCGCCTCGGGGCACACCAACGAAAACCTCACCGCTGTACTGGATCTCGTCGAGGCCTCGGTGCGCCGCCGCCCCTGAGCGCGTCGCGCCGCCGCCCACACTGGGCGGCGCGTCAACTCCCGGATTCCAGTGCGGCGAGCAGCTTTCCGGCGATCCGGTCCAGGTCCCGGCGTTCGGCCGCGGTGAGCGCCGACAACATGCGCGTCTCGTTGGCGGTGTGCTCGGTGACCACGAGATCGACGAGTTCACGGCCCATATCGGTCAATGCGACCCGCACCGCGCGCCGGTCGCCCGCGTCGGCGATCCGCCGCACATATCCCGCCGATTCCAGGCGGTCGAGCCGCCCGGTCATGCCCGCGCGCGACAGCATGAGCGTGTCCGCGAGCGCGGAGGGGTTGAGCTCGAAGGGTTCACCCGCCCGCCGCAGCGCGGCCAGCACATCGAATTCCCCCCGCCGCAGCCCGCGGGCGAGGAATACCGCCTCGATCTCCCGATCGGCGACGACCGCGAGCCGGCCGAGACGGCCGAATACCACCATCGCCGCCAGATCCAGGTCGGGGCGTTCCCGTCGCCATTGCCGTTCGATGGCATCGATCGCGTCTGATTCGAGTTCGGACATGGACAAGAGTCTATTCGGTGGCATATAGTTCGGTGACGAATTATTCACCGCCGAATCACTTGGGAGTCATCGTGAACACCACCCCGCACCCCCTCGCCCTCCGGCAGTCCGGCGACGCCGAGACGCTGCGCACCGAATCGGTCACCATGCGCCTGCTGATCGACGCCGAGCAGGCCCACGGCACGGTGAGCACCCTGGAGGTCAGCATGGAGCGCGGCGCCGACGGCGCGGCACCGCATTTCCACACACTCTCCGACGAACTCTTCTACGTCGCCGAGGGCGAACTACAGCTGATGGCCGGCGACCGCTTCGTCACCGTCGGCGCGGGCGGCACCGCCGTCGTGCCGAAGCGAACCACCCACGCCTTCGGCGCGACACCCGACAGCGGCGCCCGCATCCTGATCGCCCTCATGCCCGGCGTCCAGCGCTTCGGCTACTTCCGGTTGCTCGAGCGCATCGCCCGCGGCGAGGCCACCCTGGACGAGCTCGCGGCCAGCCAGGACGAATACGACAACCACTTCGTCGACGCGCCCCACTGGTGGCGGGAACGCGCCGCGCAACGCGGCTGAACCGGGAACAACCGTGCGGCCCGGCGGGTTCGCATCGCTATGACCTTCTCCGTCCCCGTCACCGTGCGCGGTTACGAACTCGATGTCCAAGGCCATGTCAACCAAGCCGTCTATCTGCAATATGCCGAACACGCCCGCTGGGAGTTCCTGCTGGCGGCAGGCCTGCAGGCGGACAAACTCGTCGCCGCGCGGGTGGGACCGGTGGTCCTGGAGACCACCATCAAGTACCGGCGCGAACTGCGCGGCGGCGACGATTTCCGGGTCACCTGCGAATTCGAATGGGGCAGCGGGAAGACCTACCGGATCCGGCAGGAGATGATCCGCACCGACGGCACCCTCTCGGCCGAGGTCGCGGTGGTCGGCGGGCTGCTGGATCTGGACGCTCGCCGGTTGCTCTCCGATCCCGGTGGACGCTTCCGCGAGCTGGCGACGAATCCGGAACTTCTCGGACTCTGATCGCCGCCGGGCCGGTATCGCAGATATTTTTCCGGCGGCAGGCCACCGACCGTATTCCGGAAATTTTCCATCACAGGAAATTTTCCGGGAACAAGATCAGGTATCCGAACAGGGCAAATACGGCGATATCGGCCGCTGGAGCCGCCGTACGGCGATATGATCCGGACGCGCTCGGGGCGTGGCACAGTGCGAGCAAGATCGGAGAATTCCAAAATGATCGATGCCCTCCACCTCCTCGGCACATCCGAATGCGGTGCGGTCGCCATCCTCACGGGTGTACTCGCCGGCGAGTCCGACTGCGAGATCCGCGTCCGGGTGTCCGACGGGACGTGGGCCTTCCGCCGCGACGACGTACTCGCCCTCCGGCCGCTCGATGACCGCGGCGCCGGTCGCCGAGTTCGCGTCGAGATACGCCCCGGCAGCACCGCCGATTTCACCCGTCGCCTGCGCATCGACGTAGCGGAGCGGCCGCTGACGTTGGCCGCACCGGCTTCGGAGGCGTTCGGTGACCTCCAGCTCCAGCGGCTCACCGAATCCTGGGCCCAGCACCTCGACCTGACCGGCACCCCCGAGTTCCCGGCGACGTTCACCTGTGCGCAAACCCGGTCGCACAACACCAGTGACGACGGTATCCACAGCGACAGTTTCGACTGAGCGGCGGGCGCGATGAGCACCCGGGAGACCGCGGCGATCCTCATCGTCTCCGAATCCGACGATCTGCACGCCGCCGCCATGGAGGCGACCCTGCGGGAACAGCACGCGATCGTGCCGCTACGACTCGATCTGCGCGATTTCCCGCGCGAATCGGGCAGTTTCCGGCTGGACGAGGCGGGCGTGGCGCGATCGCTGGCCGGGCTGGACGGACTGGACGAAGTCCGGTCGGTCTGGTGGCGGCGGCCGCATCCGGCCTCGGTGCCGTCCGGCGTCCGCGCCGACGACGACGCCTACCGCCAGGCCGAATGCGACGGGTTCGTCCAGGGACTGCTGTGGTCGCTCGGCGCCCAGTGGGTGAACGATCCCGGTAACGACCGCATCGCCCACCGCAAGATCGTTCAACTCGACACCGCGCGGCGGGCCGGCTGCGCTGTCCCGGAGACTTTGGTCACCAATGATCCGGCCGCGGCCCGTGAGTTCATCGAAACCTCCGGCGAGCGCGTCGTTTTCAAACGCACGGGCACCTCCCGCGCCGAATTCTCCGAGACCCGGCTGGTCACCGCTGCCGAACTGGACCGGCTCACCGGTATCCGCTGGGCACCCACCATCTTCCAGCGCTATATCGACCCGGAATGCGATCTGCGAGTCGTGTGGGTGGACGGGCAGGAGTGGGCCGTGCGCATCGATTCCCGGGCCGGTGCCGGCCGGGTGGATTCCCGGCTGGACACCTCGGTCGATTTCGCACCCGCACTGCTACCCGCGGGTGTCAGCAAATCGCTGGCGACGCTGATGGGCACGCTGGGGCTGAGTTTCGGCGTGCTCGATCTGCGGGTGGGCCTCGACGGTGAGTACTACTTCCTCGAGGTCAACCCGCAGGGACAGTTCGCCTATCTCGAGATCAAGACCGGGTTGCCGATCTTCACCAGTCTCGCCAACCTCTTGGCGTCCGGGGACGGCTCGGTCTCCGGCTGGTGAGCGCCCGACGGGACGGTGCCGGGGTACTAGTTCCTAGGTTGCCTTGCGCCGGTTGGCGCCGCCGCGGCTGCGGAGCTGCACATGCGACTCCGTCAGCACATTGTGGATGAACCCGTAGGAGCGTCCGGTCGCACGTGCCAGCGACCGGATACTCGCCCCCGCCTCGTATTGCTTCTTCAACTGGGTTTGCAGGCGATCCCGTGACTTACCCGTAACGCGGGTGCCCTTGCCCAATGTGCTCTTGCTCTGTACCGGCCTGTCGCCCATGGCTTCCTCCGAGTCGCCGAGCAGCGTCACTCTCAGGCTAAGCACTCCGCGACCATCCGGCAATGAGTTCTTGTGATGAAACTCACGCGAGCTGAATCAATTCCAGGTACTCGGCGGACCAGTGGTCCTCGGTGCCGTCCGGGAGCAAGATCACCCGTTCCGGGTTCAGTGCCTCGGCGGCGCCCGGATCGTGGGTCACCAGCACCACCGCACCCGCATAGGTGCGCAGTGCGTCGAGGACCTGTTCCCGCGAGATCGGGTCGAGGTTGTTGGTGGGTTCGTCGAGTAGAAGTACGTTCGCCGCCGACGAAACCAGTCCGGCCAGCGCCAGCCGGGTCTTCTCACCACCGGACAGCGTTCCGGCGGGCTGCTCCAGCTGCGGACCGGTGAACATGAAGGCCCCGAGCAGGCCGCGCAACTCCTGCTCACCGGCATCCGGCGCCGCGTGCCGGATGTTCTCCCAGACCGAGGCCGAATCGTCGAGGGTGTCGTGTTCCTGCGCGAAGTACCCCACCTTGAGTCCATGACCCGGTACCAGGCCGCCCGCGGTGGGTTCCTCGGTACCGGCCAGCAGTCGCAGCAGTGTGGTCTTACCGGCACCGTTGAGACCGAGCACCACCACGCGACTGCCGCGGTCGATGGCCAGGTCCACACCGGTGAAGATCTCCAGCGAGCCGTAGACCTTGGTGAGGTTCTCCGCCATCAGCGGCGTTTTCCCGCACGGCGCCGGTTCGGGGAACTTGATCCGCGCGACCTTGTCCGCCACGCGCACCTCGTCCAGTTCCGACATCAGCCGATCGGCCCGTTTGGCCATATTCTGCGCGGCAACGGCTTTGGTGGCCTTGGCGCCGAGCTTGGCCGCCTGGGCCCGCAATGCCGAGGCCTTCTTCTCGGCGTTCGCCCGCTCCCGGCGGCGGCGCTGCTCGTCGGTGGCCCGGGCGTCGAGGTATTTCTGCCAGCCCATGTTGTACACATCGGCCTCGCCGCGCACCGCGTCGAGGAACCAGACCTTGTTGACGACGTCGGCGAGCAGTTCGACATCGTGGCTGATCACGATCAGGCCGCCGTCGTGGTTCTGCAGGAAGCCGCGCAGCCAGGTGATGGAATCGGCGTCGAGGTGGTTGGTCGGCTCGTCCAGCAGCAGGGTGGTGTCGGACCGGCCACCGCTACCGTCGGAGGCGGCGAACAGAATGCGCGCCAGTTCGATTCGCCGCCGCTGACCGCCGGACAGGGTCCGCAGGGCCTGGTCCAGTACCCGATCCGGCAGACCGAGGCTGTGGCAGATACGGGCCGCCTCGCTCTCGGCCACGTATCCACCGAGAGCGGAGAACCGATCCTCGAGGCGACCGTACTTGCGGACGGCGCGTTCGCGTTCGGTCTCGTCGGCCAGTTCGGCCATCAGCGCCTGCTGCTTCTCCATATCGCGGATCAACGCGTCCAGACCGCGTGCGGAGAGCACCCGGTCCCGGGCCAGCACGTCGAGATTTCCCTCGCGCGGGTCCTGCGGGAGGTAGCCGATATCACTGGATCGCGTGAGCGTCCCGGCGTAGGGCTCGCCTTCGCCGGCCAGGATGCGCAGGGTGGTGGTCTTACCGGCACCGTTACGTCCGACCAGGCCGATCCGGTCGCCGGCCTGTACCCGCAGCGCCGGGCCGGGCGCGGACAGCAAAGTACGGACGCCGGCCCGGACCTCGAGGTCGGTCGCGGTGATCACAGATATCTCCTTGGCACACGGGTTGGGGGCAGCGGCCCGGCTCGCCCGACAGTGGGCCCATCCACCGATCATCGGATGTGTCCGGACACGGAACCACCGATTTTACCCGGACCGCGACACCGCCCGGTCACGGCGGCCGCCGGCCGGTCCGCGCCCGCCGGAGGTAGGGGCGGGCACGGTAACGTGCCCGGATATGAGCACCGATCTGTTGGGCAAGAGCGCGCTGGTCTCCGGAGCCAGCCGTGGTATCGGCTACGCGGTGGCCGCCGAGCTGCTGAGCCGGGGCGCGAATGTGCTGATCACCGCACGCAAGCCCGAACCACTGGAGAAGGCCGCCGCCGAACTGCGGGCGCTGGGACATCAGGGCGAGGTCGTCGCGGTCGCCGGCAACTCCGGTGACGACGAGGCGCGCGGCGCCGCCGTGCAGCGCGCGGTCACCGAATTCGGCTCACTGGACATCCTGATCAACAACACCGGGATCAACCCGGTGTACGGCGCACTGATGGAAGCCGATCTCGACGCGGTGCGCAAGATCTTCGACGTCAACGTCGTGGCCGCGCTCGGCTACATCCAGGAGGCCTACAAGGCCTGGATGGGCGAGCACGGCGGTGCCGTGGTGAATGTGGCCAGTGTCGCCGGTATCCGCTCCACCGGGGTGATCGCGGCCTACGGGGCGTCCAAAGCGGCTCTCATCCGGCTCACCGACGAACTGGCCTGGCAGCTGGGCCCGAAGATCCGGGTCAACGCGGTGGCGCCGGGTGTGGTGAAGACCAGTTTCGCCGACGCCCTGTACTCGGCGGACGAGGAAGCCGCCGCGCAGGTCTATCCGATGAAGCGGCTGGGTTCGCCGGAGGATGTCGCGCGGTTGATCGCGTTCCTCGCTTCCGACCAGGCGTCCTGGATCACCGGTGAAACGGTGCGGGTCGACGGCGGCCTGCTGTCGACCGGCGGTATCTGATTCGATCGATCAGGGCCGGGGCGGTGTGCGCACCGACCCGGCCCTTGCTGTACTGCCCGGCGACCACACCGGCTTCCGGTCCCGGCGGCTCGTTCCGGACCTGTGGTCTCAGGAGCGGTGCGGCAGATTCTGTAGCCGGACCTGACCGCGGGCGATCAGTCGCCCGTCCTCGTCGGTGACGACCACCTGCCACAGCTGCTGCATTCCGCCGCGGTGCAGCGGGGTGGCTTCGGCGGTCAGTTTGCCGTCGCGGACGGCGCGCAGGAAATCGGTGTTGTTGTTGACCCCGACCACCACGCCGCGTTCGCCGTACCAGGCGGCGCCGCCGGTGCTGGCGAGCGTCTCCACCACAGTGCACAGCACGCCGCCGTTCTGGATCCCGGCGGGCTGATGCAGCTGCGGGGTAACAGTCCATTCACCGCGGACGCGGTCGGGGCCCAGTTCGGTCACGCGCAGACCGAGCAGATCCGCGAAAGTGCCCT
>JABFXT010000838.1 GCA_013361595.1 Nocardia sp.
AATCCCTCGCTCACCATCACCGCGCAGGCCGAACCCGCGGTCGCCAGGTGGCCGAACAAGGGCGAGGCCGATCCGCGGCCGCCGCTGGGGTCGCCCTATCGGCGAGTGGCCCCGGTCGCCCCGGCGGCTCCGGTGGTCCCGGCATCCGCGCCCGCCGCGCTGCGGCTCCCGCTGATCGAAGTGAACCATCGACCGGCCGCCGTCGGCGGCGAGGAGCCGCGCTGAGCGGTCGCGATCGCCAGTCCTGTCCGGGCGCCGCGGGCGCCCGGACAGGGCATTTTCCCGCAGGTGTGACCGCCTTCACATACGCTGATAAGTAGCTGATGAGAGGTACCCGGCCACCCGGGCGGGGAGGTGTCGGCGTTTACCCCGGGAAAATCCCGGGTACGGGTTCAAGGTCGATACTCGCCGGAACCCGGTCGCCGGCGAGCGCGACGTCATGGGTCGGCCGGGCCGACACGGACGCACGCGCCGGAGAGGACTGACCGTGACGGACCAGCAGCAGCCGGAACCACCGCAGGTCGAAGCACCGCAACTCAAGAGGTCGGTGGCGGCCTCGGCAATGGGCAACGCCACCGAATGGTTCGACTACGGTGTCTACGCCGCCACCGCGACCTATCTGACCGACGCCTTCTTCCCCGGGGAACTCGGCACCCTGGGCACGATGCTCGGCTTCGCCATCTCCTTCGTCCTGCGGCCGGTCGGCGGCATGGTCTGGGGGCCGCTGGGCGACCGGGTGGGCCGCAAAGTGGTACTGGCCACCACCATCCTGCTCATGGCGGCCGCCACCGGCCTGATCGGCGTGCTACCGACGCACAGCCAGGTCGGGGTGCTCGCGCCCATCCTGCTGATCCTGCTCCGGGTGGTGCAGGGGTTCTCGACCGGTGGTGAATACGGTGGCGCGGCCACTTATCTCGCCGAATGCGCGACCGACCGCAAACGCGGTTTCTTCGGCAGTTTCCTGGAATTCGGCACGCTGGGCGGGTTCGTCGGCGGGTCGGCGGTAGTGCTGTTGTGCCAGCTGATCCTGGGTACGGACGCCATGCACGATTGGGGCTGGCGTATCCCGTTCCTGATCGCCGTCCCGCTGGGCGCCATCGGCTGGTACCTCCGGACCAAGCTCGACGAATCGCCGGTGTTCACCGAGGTCAACGAACAGGAGCACCCCCAGGGCGGGCTCCGGGTGCTGCTCACCGAGTATCGCCGCGAATTGCTGGTGCTCGGTGGTCTGGTCATCGCGCTGAACGTGGCGAACTACACGCTGCTCACCTACCAGCCGACCTACCTGCAGAAGACGATCGGCCTGGGCGAGTCCACGACCACCGCCATGATGCTCATCGGGCAGGTGATCATGATGGCCTGCGTCCCGTTCTTCGGCCGGTTGTCCGACCGGGCCGGACGGCGGCCGCTGTGGCTCTTCTCGCTGGTCGGACTCGCGGTGCTGTCCGTGCCGATGTACTGGCTGATGGGTGTCGGTACCGGCTGGGCGATCGTGGGCTTCGTGGTGCTGGGCCTGCTCTACGTGCCGCAGTTGTCCACCATCAGCGCGACCTTCCCCGCGATCTTCCCGACCCACGTCCGCTACGCCGGGTTCGCGCTGGCCTACAACGTGTCCACCGCCGCGTTCGGCGGTACCGCCCCGCTGGTGAACGAGGCGGTGATCGAGGGCACCGACTGGACCTTGTTCCCGGCCATCTATATGACCATTGCCGCCCTGATCGGACTGGTCGCGTGGTATTTCCTTCGGGAGACCGCGGGAACGTCGTTGCGCGGTACCGAGGTACCCGACGCCGACGCCGAACCCGAACCGCCTTCCACCGAGAAACAATCCGAAGCGTGACCTGTCCGGAAGGGCCGACCCTGTTATGAGTGATGTCCGTAACCCGCCCATCGCCGAGGTCGTGAACTCGGCCCTGGAGCAGACCATTCCGGTGGCGCACCGGATGGGTGTGCACGCGGAGGAGGTGCGGCGCGGGTATGCCGCCGCCACAGTTCCGGTGGCGGGCAACGGCAACCATTTCGGGGTCATGTACGCGGGAGTGCTGTTCACCGTCGGTGAGATCCTCGGCGGTGCCATCGCGGTGGCGAGTTTCGATACCGCGCGCTTCTATCCGCTGGTGAAGGATCTGCGGATCGTATTCCGGAAACCGGCGACCACGGCGGTACGCGCCCAGGCAACCCTGGACGAGGCCGAGATCGAGCGAATCGCCGCGGAAGCCGCGGCCGACGGGAAAGCGGATTTCACGCTGCGCGCGGTACTCAGCGATGCCGACGGCGTGGTGGTCGCCGAAACCGAAGGGCTCTATCAGCTCCGCGCCCACCGGTAGATCGGGCGCGGCGCCGCTCCGGCACACCACGGCCCGGCAGCCCCCGCGCGGGGGCAGCCGGGCCGTGGTGTGCCCGGAATCAGAGTCCGGCCGAACCGGTGGGCGTCGGCGGCACCATCCGCCAGGGGCCGCAGTTCTCGGTTTTGAAGCCCGCGTCGGTCGGTTTGATCGTGACCCGGATCGGGCCCAGCTTCGTGTAGTTGTTCTCGATGATGTAGCTCATATTCGTGTTGTCGCCCTCGATCAGCCGGAGCCGCCGCCAGTCGCAGTTTCCGGCGGGATCCGCGGGTCCGGGCGATTCCCAGGTCCCGGGCCGGATATCGACCCCGACCCGATAGACGCCGTCGCGCGGTATGGCATCCGCGGGCTCGGCCGCCGCGATACCGCTGCCCAGCACGGTCGCCGCCGACAACATCGCACCGGCGATCAGGAACGTGCCTGCACGCATTCGATTCTCCTCGGTATTTCTCTGTTCTCGTTACGACGAGATCCCCCACGATCTCCCCGGCACGTTTACCAGAGTCCCGCTACCGATTTCGGAGAATCACGATCATTCCGGAGAAATACGGAAAATCATCGGCTATCGATGTGAGTACTCCGCCTGCCCCGAGCCCCTCCCATTCCGAGGGCCCGTGCCGACATATTTTGAAGCATTTCCAATTCTGAAATGTAGCCAATTCTGTGTAACCCACGTAGACGCCGCTACCGGAGTATCGCGCCTTCGGCAGGTCGCACGGCCCACCGGTGATCCACCGGCCACGGCGCACATGACAGCCCGCGCACAGCACAGGCGTGGCGAATGCCGGACGAGTACGAAACCGCATCGCGACCGACAGTCCGCAATCGCGATCGCAATCGCAACCGACAGTCCGCAATCGCAACCGACAGTCCGGAACCACGAAACCCGCATCCGGCCGTGCGTCCGGAGCCTGCCCCCGGAGCCGAGTCTTACGAGGCCCACAAAGGTTGCGGGCCGTCCCGCGTTTCCGCGCCCGGAGCGCATGCGCCGCAGGCGCGAGTCCCGGGCGCGG
>JABFXT010000799.1 GCA_013361595.1 Nocardia sp.
GCCGGGTTCGGAGTCCGGCCGCCTCCGGCAGCTCCCGACGCCTCGCCGAGAGTGCTAGTATCCGATTGGGCCCGTTGATAATTGGGCTCTCGAGAGGATCACAAGGGGTGGGATGATGAAAGCTCTCTTTCGCATGGCTGTCGGCGTCGCCGCGGCGGGTATCGGATGTGTCGTGCTCGCCGGGCCGTCGCACGCCGACGAGCCGTATGTCGCGGAAGCGGTGTGCGGCCACGGTTACCAGTACGGCAAGGTCGTCGACCTCCACGGCCAGAACTGGAAGATCGTCGGTGTGACCGGCAACGGGGCGGCGTACATGCTGCAGGACGACTACGGCCGGACACGGCAGGTCACCTGCGCATAGCCGCGCGGACCGTGCCGTCGCAGACGAGGCGGCACGGTTCGGTCCGGCCGGTTCGCGCCCCGGTTCCGGTGGAACGCGGTCTCGCGTGACCCGGGCGTGAAGTGGTGGCGGTGCCGGCGTGATCCGTATTCGGTCCGGTCGGTGCGACCGGCGGGCGGGATCCGCCCACGACGGGGGTATTCTCCCTGGATATGGGAGTGTTGATAGCCATCGAGGGCCTCGACGGCGCCGGTAAACGTACGTTGATCGGCAATCTCTCGGCGGCACTCGTACAACGCGGCCTCCGCGTCGACACCCTGGCCTTTCCACGGTACGGCCGGTCGGTGCACGCCGATCTGGCCGCCGAAGCCCTGCACGGCGAACACGGCGATCTGGCCCGATCGGTGAATGCCATGGCGGTCCTGTTCGCTCTCGACCGCGCCGGAGCCGCCGACGAAATCGCAAAGCTACTCGCCGGTAACGATGTGGTCCTGCTGGATCGATACGTGGCCTCCAACGCCGCCTACAACGCCGCGCGGCTGTGCCAGTCCGCGGATGGCGAAATGGTGGGCTGGGTCGGAGAATTGGAATTCGGCCGCTTCGAGCTTCCGGCGCCGCGGGTGCAGCTACTTCTGGACGTACCCACGGAAGTGGCCGCCCTGCGCGCTCGGCGCCGGGGTGAACTCGACGAGTCCCGTGCGCTCGACGCCTATGAACGCGACGGCGGATTACAGAAACGTACCGCCGAGGTGTACCGTGATCTTGCTCGGCGTGATTGGTATGGAACCTGGTGGGTTTTCCGGTCCACCGAAGAAGAAGGTTCCGGCCGACTCGCCGACGATATGAACTCATTGGCCGCGCGGCTCGCCGCATTGGTCGCGAATTAGTGTTGGATATCCGGCGGGAACGCGCCACAGTGTGGCGTGGCGGCCCGTTACGAGCGCGGGAGATGACAACATAGTAACTATGAAGCCGAAGATTCTGGTCGTCGACGACGATATGGCGCTCGCGGAGATGCTCACCATCGTCCTGCGGGGCGAGGGGTTCGATCCGCATGTGGTCGGCGACGGCACCCAGGCCCTCTCGGCAGTCCGTGAGATCCGGCCCGATCTGGTGTTGCTCGATCTCATGCTGCCCGGGATGAACGGCATCGATGTGTGCCGGGTGTTGCGCGCCGACTCCGGTGTGCCGATCGTGATGCTCACCGCCAAGACCGATACCGTCGATGTGGTGCTCGGTCTCGAATCCGGCGCCGACGACTACATCGTCAAACCGTTCAAGCCCAAGGAGCTGGTGGCGCGGGTACGGGCCCGGCTGCGCCGTACCGAGGAAGAGCCGGCCGAGCTGCTGAACATCGCGGATATCGTGATCGATGTTCCGGCGCACAAGGTCACCCGCGAGGGGGCGCAGATCTCGCTCACGCCGCTGGAGTTCGACCTGTTGGTGGCGCTCGCCCGCAAACCGCGTCAGGTGTTCACCCGTGAGGTGCTGCTCGAGCAGGTCTGGGGCTACCGGCACGCCGCCGACACCCGTCTGGTGAATGTCCACGTACAGCGACTTCGAGCGAAGGTCGAGAAGGATCCGGAGAACCCCGAGATCGTTCTGACCGTCCGCGGTGTGGGGTACAAGGCCGGTCCGCCGTGATCCGGCTCGAGTTTCCGGGGCCGGAGGCACCACCTTGCGCGACCACGTAGGGTCGGATCCCGGTCGGAAAGTCGGGCCATCCGGGCGTCTCGCCGACGCACGGAAGGCGTTGGTACCGGTCAACGAATGGTTCCAGCACGTCGGCAAATCGCTGGGGTTGCTCTGGCGGCGTTCGTTGCAGCTGCGGGTCATCGTCTCGACCCTGACCCTGTCCCTGATCGTGATAACAGTGCTCGGTGTCGTGCTGACCAGCCAGATCACCGACCGGCTGTTGGACGCCAAGATCAGTGCCGGGGTCGAGGAGATGGACCGTGTCCGCAATACGGTCGAAACCCAGCTGACCGGAGTCCACGACATCACCAGCCAGCAGCAGCGGCTCACCGATGCCCGTGAGTCGCTGTCCAACCGGCGCGATTCGAGCCGGACCGGCGGTGAGGCGGGCAGCTTCGATTCGGCGCTGAGCATGATCGGCGGGACCCCGCAGCAGGTGATCACCGCCGGGCCGATGACCGAGGTGCCCGACCCACTGCGCAGATTCGTCCAGCGAAACCAGGTCAGCTACCAGTTCGCCACCGTCGCGGATCCGGACGGATACCACGGCCGGGCGCTCATCATCGGCAGTCCCAGCGCCGAGGTGCCCACCCTGGAGATCTATCTGATCTTCCCGCTGGGCAACGAGGAGCGCAGCCTGGCGCTGATGCGCGGCACCATGCTGGTCGGCGGGGTCGTGCTGCTGATCCTGCTGGCGGCGATCACGGCACTGGTGACCCGTCAGGTGGTGTTGCCGATCCGGTCCGCCGCCCGGATCGCCGGCCGCTTCGCCGACGGGCGGCTCAAGGAACGCATGCTGGTGCGTGGCGACGACGATATCGCCCGGCTGGCCAAAGCATTCAACGAAATGGCCGAGAGCCTGTCCAACCAGATCAATCAGCTGGAGGAATTCGGCAATCTGCAGCGCCGCTTCACCTCCGATGTCAGCCATGAGCTACGTACCCCGCTGACCACCGTGCGGATGGCGGCCGATCTCATCCACGGCAGCAGCGACGACCTCGATCCGGCATTGGCCCGCAGTGCCGAACTCCTGGTCACCGAGCTGGACCGGTTCGAAGGACTGCTCAACGATCTGCTGGAGATCTCCCGTCACGATGCCGGTGTGGCCGAGCTCCAGGTCGAATCGCTGGATGTCCGGATGTGCGTGCGCGCGGCCATCTCCACCGTGCGGCATCTGGCGCGCGACGCCGCGGTCGAGGTCGTCATCGATCTGCCCGAGGAGCCCGTGGTCGCCGAAGTGGATCCGCGGCGGGTGGAGCGGGTGCTGCGCAATCTGCTCGCCAACGCGATCGATCACAGCGAGGGCAAACCCGTCCTGATCCG
>JABFXT010000637.1 GCA_013361595.1 Nocardia sp.
GTGCTTGATCGAGGTCTCCGGGTCGGCGAACGGCTGGTAGGTCTTGTCGCCGAGCAGGGTGGACAGCAGGAAACCGGTGAGCAGGGCGCGGGTGGCGCGGGAGGTCTTCTCCTCGTGTTTACCGCCGCCGAGCGCGGCCAGCAGGCGGCGGCCTTCGGCGAGTCCGTTGTGACTCGCGCCGTCGAGCGTGCGCAGGATCACCGGACCACCCCAGACGGCGGCGAGGGGGACCGCGTCCGAGCTCGGCGAGTCGATATCGCTCACCCCGGCCAGGATCAGGGCCGGGACCGAGAGATCTCCGGCCACCGAGGTGGCGGCGGGGGAGGTGGGCGCGGGGAACAGCGCAGCGACCGCGGCCACCCGGCGCCGGGTGGCGGCGAGTACGGCCGCACCCGCTCCCATCCCGTGCCCGGCCAGGGCCAGACGTTCGGGGTGCACGGTGATGGTGCCGTCACCCAGCCGGACACCGGTGCAGATATCGAGGGTGGTGAGCAGGTCGGTGGCGAGGTTCAGATGGGAAGGCACCGGGCCGCGCTCGGTGTTCGGCGCCGCCGCCACGATTCCCCAGGACGCGAGGTGCTCGAGCAGCGTGCGGTAGTTACCGGCACCGTTCAGCCAGCCGTGCCCGAAGGCGACCGCGGGTAGGTCCCGGCCCGTCTCCGGCGTGTACACCACCCCGGGCTGCCCCGCGATGGCAAGATTGCCGCGGAGCACCCGATGCGGGCCGCGGCTGGTCAGAGTGCTCAGAAGTGATTTCACAGACGCCGACACGACGAGAACGTTAGCCGATAAGTAGGCTGGGGAGCCATGTGCGGAATCGTGGGGTACGTCGGGTACCGGGACGCGTTGGGCGTCGTCGTCGCTGCCTTGCGCCGCATGGAGTACCGCGGATACGACTCGGCGGGTGTGGCGATCCTCGACGGCACCGGTGGTGTGGCGGTCGAGCGACGCGCCGGGCGGTTGAGCAATCTGGAAGAGGCCCTGGCGGGCGCGCAGGCGGACGACTTCGCGGGCAGTACCGGTATGGGGCATACGCGGTGGGCCACCCACGGCGCGCCGACCGACCGCAATGCCCATCCGCACCAGGATGTGAGCGGCAAGGTCGCGGTCGTGCACAACGGCATCATCGAGAACTTCGCCCAGCTGCGACGTGAACTCGAGGACGCGGGGGTCGAGCTCCGCAGCGAGACCGATACCGAGGTCGCCGTGCACCTGGTCGCCCGGGCATATGCCGCGGGCCCGACCGCGGGTGACTTCGAGGCCAGCACCCTGTCGGTGCTGCGCCGGCTCGAGGGCGCGTTCACGCTGGTGTTCACGCATGCCGACCATCCCGGAAAGATCATCGCGGCGCGGCATTCGACCCCGCTGGTGGTGGGGGTGGGCGAGAACGAGATGTTCATCGCCTCCGATGTCACCGCGTTCATCGAGCACACCCGCGAAGCGGTCGAGCTGGGTGAGGGTCAGGCCGTGGTCATCACCGCCGACGGCTACCGCGTCACCGATTTCGACGGCTCCGCCGAGGGCGTGAGCACCCGGCCGTTCACCATCGACTGGGATCTGGCCGCCGCCGAGAAGGGCGGCCACGACTACTTCATGCTCAAGGAGATCGACGAGCAGCCGGTGGCCGTCGCCGATACCCTGATCGGCCATTTCGATCAGACGCCCAGCCGGGCCGGCCGGATCGTGCTGGACGAACAGCGCCTCTCCGATCAAGAGCTGCGCGATGTGGAGAAGGTCTTCGTGGTGGCCTGCGGTAGCGCCTACCACTCCGGCCTGGTCGCCAAATACGCCATCGAGCACTGGACCCGGCTCCCGGTCGAGGTGGAGCTGGCCAGCGAGTTCCGCTACCGGGATCCGGTGCTCGACCGGTCGACCCTGGTGGTGGCGGTCTCCCAGTCCGGTGAAACGGCCGACACCCTCGAAGCGGTCCGGCACGCCAAGAGTCAGAAGGCCCGGGTACTGGCGGTCTGCAATACCAACGGCGCGCAGATCCCGCGCGAATCCGACGCGGTGCTCTACACCCGGGCCGGGCCGGAGATCGGGGTCGCCTCCACCAAGGCGTTCCTCGCGCAGGTGACGGCGAACCTGCTGGTCGGGCTGGCGCTGGCGCAGGCGCGCGGGACCAAGTACCCCGACGAGGTGGCACGCGAATTCGCCGAGCTGGAGGCCATGCCGAAGCTCGTGGAACAGGTGCTGGAAACCGCGCCGCAGGTGCGGGCCATCGCCCGGGAACTCGCCCGGGAACGGACCATCCTGTTCCTCGGCCGCCACGTCGGATACCCGGTGGCGCTCGAGGGTGCGCTCAAGCTCAAGGAGCTGGCGTACATGCACGCGGAGGGTTTCGCCGCGGGTGAGCTCAAACACGGCCCGATCGCGCTGATCGAAGGCGGGCTACCGGTGATCGTGGTGATGCCGTCGCCGAAGGGGCGCGGGGTGCTGCACTCCAAGCTGCTGAGCAATATTCGCGAGATCCAGGCCCGTGGTGCCCGCACGATCGTGATCGCCGAAGAGGGCGACGATCTGGTGCGGCCGTTCGCCGACGATCTGATCGAGATCCCGTCCGCGCCGACCCTGTACCAACCGCTGCTGTCCACGGTCCCGTTGCAGATCTTCGCCGCGGAGGTGGCGCAGGCGCGCGGTTACGACGTGGACAAACCACGGAACCTGGCGAAATCCGTCACCGTGGAATAACTGAGGGTGTAACCGGCCCGCCGCCGGTTACACCCTATTCCTCGACGGTGATCGTGCCACGCATATCCGGGTGGATCGGGCACAGATAGCGGTATTCGCCGGGCTGGGTGAAGGTGTGACTCCAATCGCCCACCTCGAACAGCGGACTGTTGATCCCCATCGCTTTGTCGCCGATGCCCTGTACGCCGTGCGGCAGATCGCCGTCGAAATGCCAGGCGACCGTATCTCCGGCGGAGATGGTGATATCGGCCGGTGAGAAGCGGTCCTCCTCGACCTCCACGGTGACGGTGGCTTCCGGACTCTGCTGCGAATGCTCGCCCGCGGCCGTCGATTTCGCCGGCTCTTCTGTCGAACCACCGGAATCGCAACCGGACAACAGTGCCGCGACGAGGACGAATCCGGCAGCCGGTACGAGGACGGCGCGGTGAGGTCTGAGCATGGAGGTCAAGCGTAGTCTGCTGGCATCGCTGCCCGTCCAACTGCGGAGGTGTGTTCGGTGAGCCGGTCGTTCGACTATTACACCGCCGACGAGGTGCGCCGCGCCGAGGCCGAACTGTTCACCAGGGTCCCCGACGGAGTGCCCATGCGCCGCGCCGCCTACGGGCTGGCGCGGGTGGTGGCGGCCGAACTCCGCGCGCGCGGCGGCGGAGTCGTGGGCC
>JABFXT010000699.1 GCA_013361595.1 Nocardia sp.
ACTGATGGAGTTCACGCTTCGCGCCATCCGGTCGATGAAGAAAGTGTCGCGGCCAAACGGTTTCAATGTGGGGCTCAACCTCGGCGGGGTCGCGGGCGGTTCGCTGGCCGACCACCTGCATCAGCACATCGTGCCGCGCTGGGGTGGCGACGCGAACTTCATCACCGTGATCGGCGGCGCCAAAGTGATGCCGCAGCTGCTGCGCGAGACCCGGGCGCTGCTCGCGTCGGCCTGGGAGGAGGCGTAGATGGGTGACACCCGCTTCTGCTCGTTCGCCGGAGCCGGCCCGGCACGCGGATATCAGGCAGAGGAGGGGTAGGTGCTGAGCATTTTCGGCCGGGCGACCTTCGCCAAGGCCACCGCTCCGCTGGGTCGGGCGCTGGTCGGTACCGGCCTCACGCCCGACGCCGTCACCCTGATCGGGACCGCCGCTTCGATCGCCGCCGCGGTCACCTTGTTCCCCACCGGGCACCTGTTCTGGGGAACCATGCTCATCTGGCTGTTCGTCATGTTCGACATGCTGGACGGTGCCATGGCCCGGGCCCGGGGCGGTGGGACGCGTTACGGCGCGGTGCTGGATGCCACTTGCGATCGCGTCGCCGACGGCGCCATCTTCGGCTCGCTGGCCTGGTGGGCGGTCTATCACGAACAGAGCAGGCCGCTGTTCGTCGCCACCCTGGTGGTACTGGTGACCTCGCAGGTCATCTCCTATGCCAAGGCACGCGCCGAGGCCAGCGGTCTGTCCGCCGACGGTGGCCTGATCGAACGGCCGGACCGGCTGGTGATCGTGCTGGTGGGGGCCGGATTGACAGGTATCGGCGGCCACTGGGGTATCGAATGGCTCACCTGGGCCGTGCATGTGGCGATGTGGATTCTGGCGGTACTGAGCATCGTGACGGTCGGTCAGCGGGTACTGGCGGTGCGTAATTCGCCCGGCGCCCGGGACATCCTGGGTGCCGCCGACAAGGGAACGGAGCAGCCTTCGTGACGGGTTGGCGGGCGAACGCGACCGATCGTGGATACGCCGCAGGCTGGCGGCTGGTGCGCGCCCTCCCGGACCGGGTGGCGCGCACCCTGTTCGACCGGGGCGCCGATTTCGCGGCCCGTAAAGGGGGGCCGCTCCAGTTGCGGCGCAATCTGGCCCGGGTGGTCGGAATGCCGGCGGAGGCCGTCTCCGACGAACTGGTCCGGGCGAGTATGCGCTCCTATGCCCGGTACTGGCGTGAGGCATTCCGGTTGCCCTCGATGGATCACGCCGAGCTGGTGCGGTCCGGTCGTATCTCGGTGCTCGGCCTGGAACATCTGGACGCCGCCTTGGACCGCGGCCGCGGCGTGGTGTTCGTCCTGCCGCATTCGGGCAACTGGGATATGGCCGGTACCTGGTTGGTGCAGAACTACGGCACCTTCACCACGGTGGCCGAGCGGTTGAAACCCGAATCGCTGTTCGAGCGGTTCGTCGCCTACCGGGAGAGCCTGGGATTCGAGGTCTTTCCGCTGACCGGGGGTGAGGAGCCGCCGTTCACGGCTCTGGCGCAGCGGTTGCGCGACAACAAGATCGTCTGCCTGATGGGTGAACGCGATCTCACCGGGCGCGGAGTTCCGGTCACCTTCTTCGGTGAACGCACCTGGATGCCGGCCGGCGCGGCCGCGCTCGCGGTGGAGACCGGTGCCGCGCTGATGCCGGTCCACGTCTGGTTCACCGTCGACGACCAAGGCCGCGAAAGCTGGATGGTCCGCACCCAGGAGCCATTGGACGTCACCGGCGGAGTCGTCGCCGCCACCCAGGCGCTCGCCGACTGCTTCGCCGCCGGCATCGCCGAACACCCGGCCGATTGGCATATGTTGCAGCCCCTGTGGGAAACGGATCTGTCCGAGGCCCGGCTGGACCGGATCCACGCCGAACAGGCACGGCGCGATACCTATTCGATCGACGCCGGTGGAGACCGCATCCCATGAGAATCGGCATGGTCTGTCCCTACTCGTTCGATGTACCGGGCGGCGTGCAGGCCCATGTGGTGGAACTGGCCCAGGTCTTCCGGGAGCGCGGGCACCGGGTGAGTGTGCTGGCGCCCGCCGCGGAAACGACCGAACTCCCCGATTTCGTGGTCTCGGCCGGCCGTGCGGTGGCCATCCCCTACAACGGTTCGGTGGCCCGGCTGTCCTTCGGGCCGACCGCCTACACCCGCATCCGCCGGTGGATCGAGACCAACGAGTTCGATGTCCTGCACATCCACGAACCCAACGCGCCCAGCCTCTCGATGCTGGCCCTGAAGATCGCCGAGGGTCCGATCGTCGCCACCTTCCACACCTCCACCACCAAATCTCTGGTGCTGGCGACCTTCCAAGGTGTGCTCCGGCCCTATCACGAGAAGATCAGCGGCCGGATCGCGGTATCGGAGCTGGCCCGCCGCTGGCAGGTGGAGGCCCTCGGATCCGATGCGGTCGAGATCCCGAACGGTGTGGATGTGCAGGCTTTCGCCCGCGCACCCCGGCTGCCCGGTTATCCGCGGCCGGGCGGCACCGTACTGTTCCTCGGGCGCTACGACGAGCCGCGCAAGGGTATGCAGGTGCTGCTGGGGGCGTTGCCGGCGCTGGTCGCCCGCCATCCCGAGGTGGAGGTCCTGGTGGTCGGGCGCGGTGACGAGGACCGGTTGCGCCGGGAAGCCGGTCCGTTGGCCGGGCACCTGCGCTTCCTGGGGCAGGTCTCCGACGCGGAGAAGGCCTCGGCCATGCGCAGCGCCGATGTGTACGTGGCGCCGAACCTGGGCGGGGAGAGTTTCGGGATCATCCTGATCGAGGCCATGGCCGCCGGTACCGCGGTGGTGGCCAGCGAACTCGACGCCTTCCGGCGGGTGCTGCGCGACGGCGCCGCCGGTCTGCTGGTCCCCATCGGCGACTCGGCGGCGCTGGCCGATGCCCTGGACACCGTGCTCACCGATGAGACGCGCCGCACCGAACTGGTCCGCACCGCGACCCAGGTGGTCGGCACCTATGACTGGCCGGTGGTGGCCGAGCAGATCCTGCGGGTCTACGAAACCGTGGTGGTCGGCGATCTGCGGGTCCGGGTGGCCGGATGATCACTTTCTCCGCGACCACGGTTCTCGTTCTCGCGCTGATCGCCGCGCTCGTGGTGGCGCTGGGCGTATGGGCCTATTCCACCGCCAACCGGCTGGACCGGCTGCATGTGCGTACCGACCTGGCCTGGCACGCACTCGAGGCCGCGCTGGCCCGCCGGGCCGTGGTGGCCCGCGCGGTCGCGGTTTCGCTGTCCGGCGCCGGGGCGGACACCGATTCCGGCGAGGTCGCCCGGCGGCTCACCGCGCTCGCCGATCGCGCCGAACGTACCGGTC
>JABFXT010000738.1 GCA_013361595.1 Nocardia sp.
TGCTCTGCAACTGCACGGCGGATACGGTTACCTGGCCGAATACGGCCTGGAGAAGATCGTCCGCGATCTGCGGGTGCACCAGATCCTGGAGGGCACCAACGAGATCATGCGGATGGTGGTCGCCCGGTCGATGACAGCGTCCGGGGCGGGTGTGCCGTGACCGGCGGCCGTCCCGCGGCGAGCGCGAAAGGAAATAGATGAGCGACGAACCCGAAGTCCTGGTCGCCCAGCGCGGTGGCCTGGGCCTGATCACCCTGAACCGGCCCCGGGCCATCAACGCCCTCAACCACGCGATGACGCTCACCATCACCGAGCGGTTGCGTGCCTGGGCCACCGATGATTCGGTGCGGACAGTGGCGATCACCGGTGCCGGGGAACGCGGCCTGTGCGCGGGCGGCGATATCGTCGCCATCCACCACGACGCCAAGGAACAGCAGGCGGCGGGCCATATCGGCGCCGCGGCGGATTCGGCGACCGGGAAGTTCTGGCGTGACGAGTACATCCTCAACGCGCTGATCGGGCGCTATCCGAAACCGTATGTCGCGGTGATGGACGGCATCGTGATGGGCGGCGGGGTCGGGCTGTCCGCGCACGGCAGTCACCGGATCGTCACCGAACGGTCGAAGGTCGGCATGCCCGAGGTCGGTATCGGCTTCATCCCCGATGTCGGCGGAACCTACCTGCTCGCCCGGGCGCCGGGCGAACTGGGTACGCATATCGCGCTCACCACCGCGCGTCTCGGCGCCGGCGATGCCGTCGCGACCGGTTTCGCCGACTATTACGTCCCGGCCGACCAGATCCCGGCGCTGCTGACCACCCTGGAAACCGAAGCCGCGGATATCGCCATCGCGAAAGTCGCCACCGAGGCACCGGAATCGACCCTCCTCGCACAACGCGACTGGATAGATTCCTGCTACAGCGCCGATACCGTCGCCGAGATCGTCACCGCACTGCAGGCCCACGCGGCCGCGGACGCGAACAAGGCCGCGGCCGACGTACTGGGCAAATCGCCGGTCGCCCTGCAGGTGACCCTGCGGTCGCTGCGTTCGGCGCGGGGCGCCGGCAGCCTGGAGGCGGTGCTGAACGAGGAATACCGGGTGTCGATCGCCTCGCTGGCCTCGCACGATCTGGTCGAGGGCATCCGGGCACAGGTGGTCGACAAGGACCGCAACCCGCAGTGGTCGCCCGCCACCCTGTCCGATGTGACCACCGCGCAGGTCGACGGATATTTCGCCGAACTCGGTGCGCGGGAACTGGGTTTGACGATTCCGGAGGACAAGTGATGAGCAAGACGATCGGCTTCCTCGGCCTCGGCCATATGGGCGGCCCGATGGCGGCCAACCTGGTGCAGGCCGGGTACGACGTGCACGCGTTCGATCCGTCGCCCGCGGCGCAGGAACAGGCCCGCGCCGACGGGGTCGCACTGGTGGATACCGGGGTGGCCGCGGCGACCGGACGCGACATCGTGATCACGATGCTCACCAACGGCAAACTGGTGCGCGATGTGTACGCCGAGCTGCTGCCGGCCGCGGATCCGGGCACGCTGTTCATCGACGGTTCGACCATCGATGTGGCCGATGCCCGAGCAGCGGCCGAGGCCGCTGCCGCGGCCGGGCACCGAGCGCTGGACGCGCCGGTCTCCGGCGGGGTCTCGGGTGCGGCCGCCGGAACGCTGACCTTCATGGTGGGCGGTGCGGACACCGATTTCGCCGAGGCGCTGCCGGCGCTCGAGGTGATGGGTGCCAAGGTGGTGCACACCGGTGCCGCCGGGAACGGGCAGGCGGCCAAGATCTGCAACAACATGCTGCTCGGCATCTCCATGATCGGGTTGTCGGAGGCGCTGGTGCTGGGTGAGAAGCTCGGCCTCAGCCATCAGGCGTTCTTCGATGTCGTATCCACGGCGTCCGGTCAGAGCTGGGCACTCACCACCTACTGCCCGGTGCCGGGCCCGGTGCCGACCAGCCCGGCGAACAACGACTACAAGCCGGGGTTCGCCACCGCGCTGATGAACAAGGATCTCGGCCTCGCGGTGGAGGCTTTGCGCGCCAACGGAGTCGAAGGCCGGATCGGCGAGCTCGCGGCGCAGATCTATCGCGAATTCAACGAGAATTCCGGCGACCGGGATTTTTCGGCCGTCATCACCGATATCCGGGGGCGTAGCTCGGCGGAATAGTCCCCTTCTGTCCCGACCTCGGCCGGGTGGCGTATCGCGCACCACCCGGCCGAGTCGTTCGAACCCGAAGGGGAGTTGCCGGACTCGGTTCTCGAGCCGTATTCGCCCGGCGCGACCGGGCAAAACCACGTCGCCGCGGCCGGTGACCCGCGCGGTATCGTCACCGATATTCATAACCGTTTCGACCAGAGGATGTGCTGTGACCGACTTCGAGACGATTCTGCTGGAGCGCAAGGACAAGGTCGGCCTCATCACGCTGAACCGGCCGAAGGCGCTCAACGCGCTCAACGCACAGGTCCTCGATGATGTGATCGCCGCTCTCGACGAACTCGAACGTGACGACGAGATCGGCGTCGTCGTGATCACCGGTTCCGACCGCGCCTTCGCCGCCGGAGCGGATATCAAGGAGATGCAGCCGAAGTCCTATATGGACATGTTCATGGACGATTATTTCGCCCGCTGGGAGCGGCTGGCCCAGTTCCGTAAGCCGACCATCGCCGCGGTCGCCGGATACGCGCTGGGCGGCGGCTGTGAACTGGCCATGATCTGCGACATCCTGATCGCCGCGGATACGGCCAAGTTCGGTCAGCCGGAGATCAAGCTCGGTGTCATCCCCGGTATCGGCGGTTCGCAGCGGCTCACCCGCGCGGTCGGTAAGGCCAAGGCCATGGATCTGGTGCTCACCGGACGCAATATGGATGCCGAGGAGGCCGAGCGCGCCGGCCTGGTGGCCCGGATCGTACCGGCCGCCGAACTGCTGGACACCGCGCTCGAGGTCGGCGCCACCATCGCGTCGATGTCGCTGCCGGTGGCCATGATCGCCAAGGAAGCCGTGAACCGGTCCTTCGAGACCACTCTGGGCGAGGGGCTGCGCTTCGAGCGCCGGGTGTTCCACTCACTGTTCGCGACTGCGGACCAGTCCGAGGGAATGGCGGCTTTCGTGGACAAGCGGCCCGCGGAGTTCACCAACCGCTGACCGTCCGCGCGCCCGGGTGCGGATCAGTGCCCGGGCGGCGGCGCGTCCTGGATATCGGTGGGCACGTAGTTGTTCCTGGTGGGCTGCGCCGACCCGTTCTGGGCCGTCGGCAGCCCGGCCACCGTCGCGCCGAGTCCGATCGTCACGGCCGCGGCCGCGTAGATCTT
>JABFXT010000168.1 GCA_013361595.1 Nocardia sp.
CAGCCGGGTGATCGTCTGTGTGATGGTGTCGCTGTTCCCGGTGGTCACCAATACGCTGTTCGGTCTGAAGGCGGTCGCGCCGGCCGAACACGATCTGTTCACCCTGCACGGCGCGAGCCGGTGGCAGCGGCTGCGCAAACTCCAGTTGCCGACGGCGCTGCCCGCGATGATCTCCGGGTTCAAGATCTCCGGCGGGATGGCGATCATCGGCTCGATCGTCGCGGATTTCTTCTTCCGCCAGGGTGAACCCGGTATCGGCCGGATGATCGACGTCTACCGGCAGCGGCTGGCCACCGAGGAACTGCTCACCGCACTGCTGCTGTCGTCACTGGCCGGACTGATCCTGTTCTGGTTCTTCGATTTCCTGGCCGTCCGCGTGGAGCGGGCCCACGGCCGCCGCCGCGGCCACTGATCTCTCCCTTCCGCCCATCCACTGCTCATCTCAGGAAGCGCCATGAAGAAACCACTTTCCGCTCTCACCGCGCTCGCGGGTACCGCACTGCTCACCGCGTGCGGAGGTGCGAGTTCGGTCCCGGAACCCACCGGTGAGGGCCCGCTTGCCGGAGTCTGCCCGTCGACCGTCGTGATCCAGACGGACTGGTACGCCACCCCGGAGCGGGCGGCGGCATTCCAGCTCGTCGGCCCCGACGGCACCGTCGACGTCAACAAGGGCTCCTATGCCGGGCCGCTGGGTGATACCGGTGTGAATGTCGAGGTCCGGCTCGGCGGCCCGTTCCTGGGTGGCCAGCCGGTACCCGCGCAGATGTACCAGGACACGTCGATCACCCTGGGCTTCGTCCCCACCGACGACGCCGTCCGCGCCCAGGCCGAATTCCCGGTGACCGGCGTATTCGCCTCCCTCGACGTGAATCCGCAGATCGTCATGTGGGATCCGGCGACCTATCACGTCGAATCGTGGCGCGACGTTCCCGGCACCGGCGCCCCCGTGGTGTACAGCGAGGGCAAGATCTTCATGGATTACCTGACCGCCAACGGTTATGTGCGCCCGGACCAGGCCGATGCCTCGTTCGACGGCACCCCGAGCCGATTCGTCGCCGAGCGCGGTCGCGTGATGCAGCAGGGCTATGTCTCGAACGAACCGTTCCGCTGGGAGCACGATGTCGAGGGCTGGCGCAAACCCACCGATTATCTGCTCGTCCACGAATCCGGTTACGAGATCTACCCGCACGCCTGGTCGGTGCGCGCCGGTGAACTCGACGCGCTGCGGCCCTGCCTGACGAAGCTGGTGCCGATGTTGCAGCAGGCCCAGGTCGACTACATCGCGAATCCGGAACCGGTGAACCAGGCGCTGTTGCGGATCGCCGACACCATCCCCGACGGGCCGCCGATGACCGCCGCCGGTAATACCGATTCGGTGAAAGTGCAGGTCGCCGAGAAGATCGTCGGTAACGGCCCGGACAGCACTCTCGGGAATTTCGAGGAGGCGCGGGTGAACCGGGTGATCGACGCGGTGACCCCGATCCTGCGCAAACGCGGCGACCGGATCGCCGACGGACTCACCGCTTCCGATCTGGTGACCAACGAGTTCATCGATCCGGCCATCGCCCTGCCCGTGGTACCGAAGCCCTGAATCCCGAATTCCGGGGCCGATATCGGGCCCGATGATGTTCGAGCGCGTCTCCCGGTAGCCGACCGTGCCGTGGCTACCGGGGGATGTTGTCTGTTCTTCCCTCCGCTCGCGGTGCGAGCGTGGCGGCGACGGCCGCGGTGATCTCCCGGGCGAGCGCGGCGTCCACCGGTGCGTGCCGGCTGAGCAGCCGATACCACATGGTGCCGAAGGCGAAATCGACCACGAGATCCAGTGCGATGGTGGGCGCGAGGTCACCGGCGTCCACGCCCTGTCGCAGCAGTGTGCGCAGGGCCGTTCGGCGCGGGCCGATCACGGTCGCCTGGAGCCGTTCGGACAGGGCCGGATCGCGCTGGGCGTCCGACATCAGCCCCACCAGGGCCTGGCCCGTGACGCTGCGGGCGAGTTCGAAAGTGGTCGTCAGCAGTTCTTCGATCCGGTCGAGCACCGGTTCCGATGCGTCCGGGGCTTCGAGTGCGGGATGCCGGGTCGCGAGATCGGTGAGCGATTCGAGCAGGATCGATGCCTTGTCCGGCCACCACCGGTAGACGGTCTGCCTGCCCACTCCGGCCGTTTCCGCGATCGATTTGATCGTCAGGTCCTGATAGCCGTCGCGTTCGCAGAGTTCCAGCGCGGTGCGCAGGATCGACTGCCGGGCGTCTTCGCTGCGGGGCCTGCCCCGGGTGCCGGTCATGCCGCCACTTTACAAGACACCGTGCCTCGAATATATTAACGAGGCACGGTGGTTCGAAAACCGTGGTGAGATCAGCTCTGGGAGGAAGTCGTGAGCAAGAAAGTCGTCATCGTGGGCGGAACCTCCGGTATCGGCCTGGCGACCGCCCGGCGGCTCGACGCCGCGGGTGCCGCGGTCGTCATCGCGGGCCGCGACAAGGAACGCCTGGCCGCCGCGCTCGGCGAGCTCGGCACGCGGGCAGCGGGCTTCGCGGTCGACGCCCGCGACGAGGCGGAGCTGGCCGGTCTGTTCGGTCAGGTCGGACCGGTCGACCATCTCGTCGTCACGGTCACCGGTCCGTCGGGGACCACTCCGTTCCGCGAGCTGACCGGGGGGCATCTGCAAGCGCATGTGTCGGGAAAACTGCTCCCGCATTTCGCGGTCGTTCAGGCAGCGCTCCCGAATCTCACACCCGGCGCGTCGGTCACCCTGGTCTCCGCGGCCTCCGCCGGTGGGGCGATCCCCGGAACGGCGGCCCTGGCCGCGGTCAACGCCGCGGTGGAGGCAGCGGTTCCGGTCCTGGCTCTCGAACTGGCGCCGCTGCGGGTGAACGCGGTCGCGCCGGGGGTGATCGATACCGATTGGTGGAACTTCCTGCCCGGCGACACTCGGGCCGAAGTCTTCACCGGTATCGCCGCGGGAACACCGGTCGGCCGGGTGGGCACCGCAGGCGATCGAATTCCTGATCGGCAACAGCTTCACCACGGGCATCGTGGTGCGGGTGGACGGCGGTGCCCGGCTGGGATCGCCACAGTGACAGCGGGTTCAGTCCAGGGGAGGCCGGTCGCGGTCCACGCACAGTGGTGGTATCCGCGGCCGTAGCCGCTGGATACCGGGCGCGGTGGATCCCGGCAGCAAGCCGGAAATGTCCTGGTGCCCTTCGGCGGCCACGGTTTCGGTGGGCCCCGGGAAAACGCAGCGGATCCGCGGGTCCAGCCGGTACGGGTCGGAGGCCAGGCGATAGCCGAGAACGCGCCGCAGCCGCGCGAGTTCGGCGCGTACGGTCACCGCCTT
>JABFXT010000017.1 GCA_013361595.1 Nocardia sp.
AGGAGCGCAGGAGTGAAGAACCGGGGTAACGAGGGCCCCGCCCCGCGACGCCGAAGGCGGCGCAAATAAACACAGCGGGGCCATGAACTCAGTTCTCCAGGCCGAAGGCGAAGGTGTCCGGGTCGGCGCCGGTGCGGGTTCCGTTGTCGAGGCCCGAGATCGCTGCCATCTGGTCGGTCGACAGTTCGAAGCCGAGAACGTCGAAATTTTCCACGATGCGGGCGGGTGTCACGGATTTAGGGATCACCACATTGCCGAGTTGCAGATGCCAGCGGATGATCACCTGGGCCGGGCTGCGGTCCACCTCGGTGGCGATTGCGGTGATGGCCGGGTCGTCGAGGAGCGCGCCTTGGCCGAGCGGGCTCCAGGCTTCGGTGGCGATAGCGTGTTCGGCGTGGTATTCGCGCAGTTCGCGCTGGGCCAGTCTGGGATGCAGTTCGATCTGGTTGACCGAGGGGGTTTCCCCGGTTTCGGCGATGATCCGGTCGAGGTCGGCGATCCGGAAGTTCGAGACGCCGATGGAGCGGACCCGGCCGTCGGCCTTGAGTCGCTGGAATGCGCGGAACGTGTCGACGAACCGATCGGCGGATGGTACCGGCCAGTGGATGAGGTACAGGTCGAGGTAGTCCAGTCCCAGTCGCTGTGCGCTCGCGTCGAAGGCGCGCAGGGCGGCGTCGTAGCCCTGGTCGGCGTTCCACAGTTTCGTCGTGACGAAGACCTCGTCGCGGGGTAGCCCGAATTGCCGGATGGCCCGGCCGGTGCCTTCTTCGTTTCCGTAGATCGCCGCGGTGTCGATACTGCGGTAGCCCGCGTTCAGCGCGGCGGTGACAGTGTCGAACACCTGGTCTTCCGGCACCTGGAACACCCCGAAGCCCAGTTGCGGGATAAGGCTTCCGTCGTTCAACACGATCGGAGGCACACCGGTCTCACGTCTAGTGGTCACCGCCTCGACGGTAGAAGCGCTTCGGCAGCAGGTCAACGAACGCCCGGTCCGTGTCCGCCTGATTCCGGGTTACGGAAATACTTGACAGTTCGTTGTGTTTTTACAACACTTCATTAGGTGAGCCCAGTAAGACGCGGGGAAACCTTACCGATATTCAACCGGATCGCCGTACTGCGGGCCGAGCACCGGATGTCGCGGGCCGCCCTGGCCGAAGCGGTGAACGTCAACCCCCAGACGATCGGCGCACTGGAACGTGGCAATCACTATCCGAGCCTGGACCTGGCCTTGCGGATCTGCGAAGTCTTCCGGGTGCCGGTGGAGGCGGCGTTCTCCAGAACCGAGTTCACGCCTCTGTCTGCCGAGGTCTACTCCCGCGAGAAAGGACAGCTGTCGTGACCGCTGCCACCGAACCGAAAACCCTGCTCCAGCGTTACGAGGCCTACCGCGTCCGGCGTTGGCTCGTGCGGGAGAAACAGATCGCCGGAATGCTGCCGGGCTGGCGTACGACGCGGCGGCGGCGAGCCCTGGTGATCACCGTGATCGCGTCACTGGTCCTGGTCTTCGCGGCCGGTGTGCTGTGTGCGTTCGGACTCGAATGGGCCGCGTTGCCGGGC
This sequence comes from Nocardia sp., assembly GCA_013361595.1. Classification (GTDB taxonomy): domain Bacteria; phylum Actinomycetota; class Actinomycetes; order Mycobacteriales; family Mycobacteriaceae; genus Nocardia. The sequence goes on from JABFXT010000017.1 coordinate 1,558, forward strand.
GGCGCCGCCGCGCTGATCTTCCTGCCTTCGTGGATCATGGTGCGCATCGTCGCCGACTCCCAGGACAACGCACCGGCGGACACCCTGGACGAACTGGAATTCGCCCAGCGCGAGACGGCGCGTTCACTGGGCCTGACCGTCACCCAGGTCCTGTCCGTGTTCCCGATGATGTACCTGGTCTGGAGTGGTGCACTTTTCCCGGAGGCCGATGCCTTCCGCACTGCCTACGCGGGTGGGGTGATGATCTTGGCGACCCTGCTGGCCGGCGGCTGCACACCCGCCATGGTTCTGGCCTGGACCAGGCCGGACCCCGATCCGGAGATTTGACCGACGGCGAACGGCCGCTATTGCACTGCGCACGCGCTGCCGAGATTCGTTCCCACACCGACTTGCACAGTGACGGTGCGTTCGGAGAGATCCCCGGTGACCTCTTTCGCCGTCAGAATGTGCGTACCGGGTTCGCGCGGTGTCCATGTCGTTGTCACCGTATCGCCGGAAACCTGTTTGTTGCCGTCGCGGAACTCCCACCCGTTGTCCAGGAAGCTGATGCGCAGAGCGTTGGCGCTCACAGCTTTCAATTGATAACTACAGGTGGTGCCGTAGCCGTTTCCGAGGCCGGGAGACACGGTGAATTCGGCGATCGCGGCATTCGCGGGTGACTGCGCCATGGTGGACGCTACGACCGCACCGACGCCCACGGAGTAGAGAATTCTGGTGAAAACCATTGCACTCCTTCGTCATTCGAAACAAACTCCGTTCACAGACTATCGTCGTCACCACCGTCACCCAGGACCGAGAGCGGTACGGGACACCGATATCGGCGACCGAACCCGCGAGCGGGCGGACTACCGGTCCGGCACACCCAATCTGCGGTAACGCCGATGTCGCGACGCCCGCAGCTCGGTGGGCGACGACCGGGCCAGCAGAACGAGTTCCCCGGCGATCGCCGCGACCGTCCGGCGAACGAAGTCGATCGGCTCTTCCGCCGCGTCCGGGTACTCGGGCACGATTCGGTCCACGATGCCGTCCGTCAACAGATCGGTCGCCCGGATACGCTGCGCCGCAGCCATCTCCGGAGCCCGGCCGGGATCACGATGAACAATCGCGCTCGCTCCCTCCGGCGGCAGCGGCGCGAGCCAGCCGTGCATCGCGGCCAGCACGCGGTCCGCGGGTAAGAGTGCCAGCGCGCCACCACCGGTACCCTGCCCGAGCAGCACCGATATCGTGGGCGTGTCCAGCGTCACCAGATCGGTCAGGCACCGGGCGATCTCGGGAGCGAGTCCGCGCTCCTCGGCCTCCCGGGACAGGGCGGCACCGATCGTATCGATCACCAGGACCAGCGGCAATCGGAGCTCGGCAGCGAGTTGCATGCTGCGGCGCGCTTCGCGGAGTGCGGCGGGCCCCATGGCATGCTCGGGATCCTGGTGGGCGCGATCATGCCCGAAGACCACACACGGCCGCCCGTGGAAGCGCGCGAGTGCCAATACGACGGTGCGATCCGCCTCCCCCTGCCCCGTGCCGCTCAGCGGGACGCGCTGGGTGGTCCGGCGTAGCAGATCACGCAGGCCCGGGCGATCCGGCCGCCGTGAAGCAGACACCGAATCCCAGGCCGCGACCGGCCGTACCGACCGGAAATCCGCAGCGGCGATGGTTTTCGCATCCGTGGGCAGCGTGATCTCCCCGCTCATAACACTGAGCGCGCGATGGGCGATCCGCCGGAAAACCTCGACGCCGACGACCCCGTCTATGACCCCGTTGCGATAGAGGTTTTCGGC
>JABFXT010000194.1 GCA_013361595.1 Nocardia sp.
GCACCGATTCGGAGTGCTGGTCCCGGCATGACGGCGATGCTACCCGGCACATGGCCCGCTCCCGGGCGCCGAAACCCGCCCGTTGCTCGAATCTTGCTGATTCCAACGCTTCCTACCTGCACCGTTGTCCTCATATCCTCGCTCGGCGATCGACGCGGGAGCGAGGGAACACGATGTCACTACTGGAAACGGGGCCGGCCGGGGTCCGCCCGGACGATCGCGCCACACCGCCCGCGGCCGGGCTCGGGGCCGCCGATACCAGGAAAGCGGTGGCGGCGAGCCTGATCGGTACCACCGTCGAGTGGTACGACTTCTTCCTCTATGCCACCGCGGCGAGCCTGGTGTTCGACAAGCTCTTCTTCCCGAACAACAGCGCGTTCGTCGGGACCATGCTGTCGTTCGCGACCTTCGCCGTCGGTTTCGTGATGCGACCGATCGGCGGCCTCGTCTTCGGTCATATCGGCGACCGGATCGGCCGGAAACGAACACTGGCGCTGACGATGGCGATCATGGGTGGTTCCACCGCCTTGATGGGCGTGCTGCCCACCGCCGCCGCGATCGGTGTCGCCGCGCCGATCCTGCTCCTGCTGCTGCGGATGCTGCAGGGTTTCGCGCTCGGTGGTGAATGGGCCGGCGCGGTACTGCTGGCCGTCGAGCACAGTCCGCGCAAGAAGGTGGGACTGTTCGGTAGTTATCCGCAGGTCGGCCTGGCACTGGGCCTGGCCCTGGGCACCGGTGTGTTCGCGCTGCTCCGGACCACGCTGAGCGAGGCGGCGTTCCTGGACTACGGCTGGCGGATCGCGTTCGGCGCGAGCCTGGTGCTGGTGCTGATCGGGCTGGTGGTGCGGCTCACGATCGACGAGACGCCGGCGTTCCGCGAGGTCGACCGGCTCAACCGGATATCGAAAGTGCCGGTGGTCGAGTTGTTCCGCAACGCTCGTGCCCGGCGCAATACCGCCCTCGGTCTGCTCTCGCGCTGGGGTGAGGGCGCGGCGTTCAACACCTGGGGTGTTTTCGCGATCACCTTCGCGACCGGGCAGCTCGGTTTCGAGCAGGTCCCGGTACTGGTGGCGGTCACCGTCGCCGCTCTGGTGATGGCGGCGCTCATTCCGGTCTCGGGGCTGCTCGCCGACCGGTTCGGTCCACGCCGGATCTATATCGCCGGGATCGCGGTCTACGGTGCGCTGGTGTATCCGGTGTTCGCGTTGTTCGAGACCGGCAACATCGTCGTGTTCACCGCCGCGATCATCGCGGTGTTCGGGGTGGCGCACGCGCTGTTCTACGGAGCTCAGGGCACGTTGTACGCGGGGTTGTTCCCGGCCGAGGTGCGCTACACCGGGTTGTCGTTCGTCTATCAGTTCTCCGGGATCTACGCGTCGGGCCTGACGCCGATGATCGTCACGGCCCTGATCGCGCTGGGCGGTTCGACACCGTGGGTGGCCTGCGGATATCTGGTGGCGACCGCAGTGGTGAGCGTGATCGCCACACTGTTCATCAGCGAAGACGACCGGCTCACCGCTTGATCGTGGGGTACCCGGGAGCATCGGCGCGCGGCTCGTTCACCCGACGGGCCGGTCAGAGCACGACGCTATGCTGTCCCGAGTGACCTCAGCCGCATCGAAACCTGTTTCCACCTGGGCGCCGCTGCGATTGCGGGTCTATCGCGCCCTGTGGATCGCGCAGCTGGTCTCCAATCTGGGCACCTGGATGCAGATGGTGGGGGCGCAGTGGGTGCTGGTCGACGAACCGAATGCGGCCGCACTCGTCTCCTTCGTCCAGACGGCTACGACGCTGCCGGTGATGATCCTGGCCATCCCGTCCGGGGTCCTGGCCGATCTACTGGACCGCCGGCGTCTGTTACTGGGCGCCCAATCCACGATGGCGGTACTGGCGATCACCCTGGCGGTATCCACCGCCTTCGGCCACACCACCCCTTCGGTACTGCTCACCCTGCTGTTCCTGCTCGGATGCGGTCAGGCGGTGGTGGGACCGGCCTGGCAGGCCATCCAGCCCGAACTGGTACCGCGTGATCAGATTCCCTCGGCCGCCGCGCTCGGCAGTATGAACATGAACATCGGCCGGGCGGTGGGTCCGGCCATCGCCGGTGTGCTGGTGGCCCTGTCGGGCCCGGCGCTGGTGTTCGCGCTGAACGCCGTCTCGTTCGCCGCCATCGTCGCGGCCCTGCTGTTCTGGCGGCGCCCACGGGTGACCAGGGATCTGCCGAGCGAACGTCCGCTCGCGGCCCTGCAGGCGGGGACCCGTTTCATCAAATCCGCGCCCGCGATCCGGCGGGTGCTGCTGCGTACGGCGCTGTTCGTGGCGCCCGCCAGCGCGCTGTGGGCGTTGCTGCCGGTGATCGCCCGTAACCAGCTCGGGCTCGGTTCCTCCGGATACGGTGTCATGCTGGGCGCGCTCGGCGTGGGCGCGGTGCTCGGCGCGCTGGGACTGGCCCGGGTACGGGCGCTGCTCACTCCCACCCAGCAGGTCGCGGTCGCCGCGGTCGTATTCGGTATCGCCTGCTGTGGCACCGCGCTGCTGCGGGTGGAGGCGCTGGTGCTGCTGTTGCTCGTTTTCGCAGGCGCCTCGTGGCTGCTCACCCTGTCCACCATGAACGCGACCATGCAGTTGCTGCTGCCCGGTTGGGTGCGGGCCCGTGGACTGTCGGTGTATCTGCTGGTGTTCATGGCCGGGCAGGCGATCGGGTCGGTGGTGTGGGGTCTGGTCGCGGGCGCCTACGGTCCGGTCACCGCCCTGCTGGTGGCGGGTGCGGGCCTCGGCGTGTGCGCGCTCAGCACCATCTGGCTGCCGCTGCGTCAGTTCGCGCCCGGCTTCGATCTGACACCGCACGCGTACTGGCCGGAACCGCAACTCGCGGTGGAACCCGACCCCGACGACGGCCCGGTGCTGATCCTGAAGGACTACGACGTACCCCCGGACAAGGTGGCGGAGTTCCTCGCGGCGATGAGTTTCGTCGGTCGGTCCCGGCAGCGGACCGGGGCCATGGAATGGCGGGTCTACCGGGATGTGGGCAGTACCGACCGCTATGTGGAGGCGTTCGTGGTGCGTTCCTGGTCCGAGCATATGCAGCAGCACAAGGTGCGGCTCACCGCCCAGGATCTGATGCGGGAACGGGCGGTCTCGGAATACGCGCACGACGAGACACTCACGCACCTGGTGTCGGTGGAACCGCAGGCCTAGGTCGTGCCGGACGGCGAATGGGATACGACCGGGTCCACCCTCTAGACTGTGCGGCATGCGGATGTTCCTGGATATCCTCCTGATCGTCACCAGCCTGCTGCTGGTGCTGCTGGTGCTGCTGCACCGGGCCAAGG
>JABFXT010000248.1 GCA_013361595.1 Nocardia sp.
TCGACCAAGATCAGCGTGGCGTCGCCGAGTTTCGCGGGGGTGTTGTCGAATCCGTTTACTTCGCGCAGGGTCTGCCGGGGCATGAGAGTCCTTTCGGGAGAACGTCCACCGCTGTGCGGGGGTGATTTCACGCTATCGACGACGCATCGATGTCGGCAATGTCATGTAACCTGCAAAAAAAGACATAGTCAGAACGTATGGTCGCGCGTCGGCCGAGTATTTACGAATCGGAGTCGCAGCATATGAGCACCCGCGAGCGTCTCGTCGTGATCGTGCTCTTCGAGCAGGTCGATCTGCTGGATATCACCGGCCCGCCGGAGGTCTTCGCACTGCTGCAGCGCGAGATGGACGAACCCACCGGCTATCGCGTAGTGCTGGCCGCCGAAACCCTCGATCCGGTAACCACTTCCGCGGGAGTCCGGGTGTTACCCGATATCACCTTCACCGAGGTCTGCGCCCGAACCATCGACACGCTGGTGGTTCCCGGTGCCGTAGAGGCCGACGAGCGACGTCGTGTCCGCGCGGTGGCCGACCCCGCGGTCGTCGAATGGGTGCGGGAGCTGGCCGGAAATGCCCGCCGGGTGGCGTCGGTATGCGTCGGCGCGCATATTCTCGCCGCCGCCGGGCTGCTCGACGGCCGGCGGGCGACCACCCACTGGTCCACCGCGCGGCAGCTCGCCGCCGAATATCCCGCGGTCACTGTCGATCCGGACCCGATCTTCATCCGGGACCGCGACGTCTGGACCGGAGCCGGACTGAGCGCGTGCCTCGATCTGACACTGGCGCTGGTCGCCGATGATTTCGGTGAGGAAGCCGCGCTCGGAGTGGCCCGGCAGCTGGTCGTGTATCTCAAACGCCCGAGCGGCCAGAGCCAGTTCAGCGTTCCCCTCGAACCGGTTTCGACGACGCGGCGTATCGACGAGATCCGGCACTACATCACCCGGAACGTCACCGGGCCGCTCACTGTTTCGGCGCTGGCGGAGCATATGCACGTCAGCGAACGGCAGCTGACCCGCATCTTCAAACAGGAACTCGGCACCACTCCGGCCGCCTATATCGAACTCGCCCGCGTCGAGGTCGCCCGCAACCGGTTGGAGACCACCGACGACACCCTGGACCGGGTCGCCACGATGAGCGGGCTCAACAGCGTGGACACGCTCGCGCGTGCCTTCCGCCGGACACTGCGCACCACACCGACCGACTACCGGAATCGATTCCGGACAGCCTGATCCGATGGGTCAGCAGGCCACGGCGCCGAGGCGATCGCGGTGCCGGTCGCCCCATTCCTCCAGCGGCCGAAGTGCGGTGGCGAGATCTTCGCCGAGCGGGGTCAGTGAGTACTCCACGCGCGGCGGGATCTCGGGATATATCTCGCGATGCACGACACCGCTCGTCTCGAGCTGACGCAGATTCTCGGTGAGGACCTTCTCGCTGACACCCGTGAGCGTCCGGCGGATCCGGCCGAACCGCTGCGGCCCCTCGCCGAGTACCCACATCAGATGCAATTTCCATTTGCCGCCGACCACATCGATGGCCAGCGACATACCGCAGACCTCGTGATCCGTATCACTCGTACCGGCCACTGCGTCCTCCCGACCTCACTACGGACCTCGCGGTAAGCAACCACACCCGCAAGTGCGTTCTTCCCGACTCTACCTGCGCCGACGAGTATCGATCCCGGCGCCGAAACCATCCGAACCACTATCGAAAGGGGCATCGGTATGTCTCAGCAGGGCAGCCGTTCGGTCAGCGTTATCGGTCTGGGGCCGATGGGCCGGGCGATGGTCCGGGAGTTGCTGGCCGCCGGTACCGAGGTCACCGTCTGGAATCGCAGCGGCGGGAAAGCGGACGAGATGGTCGCGCTGGGGGCGAAACGGGCGGCGACGGTGGCCGAGGCGCTCGACGCCAACTCGGTGATCGTGCTCAGCCTGACCCACTATGCCGCGATGTACGACGTACTCGGTCAGGCCGTGGACCGGTTGCCGGGGAAGGTGATCGCGAATCTGTCGTCGGATTCGCCGGACAAGGCACGCGAGGGCGCCGCCTGGGCGCGGTCCCACGGGGCCGAATTCATTTCCGGCGGATTCATGTCCGCGGGTGACAACATCACCCATCCGGCCTCGTATGTGTTCTACAGCGGGCCCCGGGTGGTGTTCGAGCAACATGCCGAACTGCTGCGGCCGCTGAGTCCGCAGGAGTACCTCGGGGAGGACGACGGTCTGGCGCAGGTCTTCTACCAGGCGCTGTTGATCACCTTCCATCCGTGGATGCTCGCGTTCGACCAGGCCCTGGCCGTGATCGAACGTTCGGGTCACGATATCGACCAGTTCCTGCCGTACGCCCAGCGTTCCAGCGAGGCGTATCCGTTCTTCATGGCCGAATACGCCGCGGCCGCGAAGAACGGCGGATGGGGTGACGCCGCGGCGTTCGCGATGATGGATGCCGGCGCCCAGCACATCATCGACGCCAGCGAAGAGGTCGGGGTGGACGCGACACTCTCCCGCGTCGCGCAGCAATGGTGGCGCCGGGCTCGGGCCGCCGGCGAAGCGGCGGGCCGGCCGGTCTCGATCTTCGAACTCATGCGGTCCGAAGCCTCCTGACCGCGTGGCGGTTTCAGCTGCTGTCCCGGAGCGGGACCCGACCCGGGGCGTCGGCCCGCTACGCGCCGCGGCCCGGATCGGGATTCGCCTGCCGGGCCCGCTCGGCGATTTCCTCCGCGTATTCCTGATGGCCCACGCCCGGGAGTTTGTCCAGGGTCAGACTCTCGATATCCCAGCGGGGCCGGGCGTCGGCGATGAACCGGATGGCATCGCGAACGTTCCGTTCGCCGGCCGGTTTCCCGATATGCGCCGACGGGGTGTGCAGTCGCAGCCAGCCGAGCAGATCGGCGGCGGTGCCCTCGATACAGGTGGCGGTGACGATATCGTCGGCGCCGCCGGAGTCGGGGAGCAGCAGGCTGGTCGGGGAGACACCCAGGGCGACGGCGAGCGCCATCAGATCGTCGATATCGACGCGGCGCTCGCCGCGCTCGATCCGGGACAGGCCGAGCACCGGGATCGGTCGGCCCAGAGCCTCGAGCCTGCGCGCGAGATCGGCATAGCCGAGGTTCATCCGGTTGCGATACCGGAGGACATTCGCGCGAACAGTATCGCCCGAGGGGCCCAGCGGGTTCTTCTTGATCACCACCTGACCAGCGTGACCTATCGAAATGATCGCGTCAATTTTCATTTCGATGTGCACAGCGGAAGGGCTGTTCGCGGGGTTTCGGCCGCCGGACCATCATTTTGATGCCTATCGAAAAATTATCGAAAAGCATCA
>JABFXT010000191.1 GCA_013361595.1 Nocardia sp.
GCCAGTAGGTAGCCGCCGATCCCCTTCACCGCCAGAATTCCGCCCGACCGCAGCAGTTCCCGGGCCGCGGCCAGCGGCTCGTCGCCGTCCGGTCCGGTGTAGAAGAGGCGCGGTCCGCAGTCGGGGCAGGCGATGGGCTGAGCGTGGAAACGGCGGTCGGCGGGATCGTGGTATTCACGGGCGCACCGATCGCACATGGGGAAATCGGCCATCGAGGTATTCGCCCGGTCGTAGGGCAGGGCCGCGATGATGGTGAACCGGGGCCCGCAGTTCGTGCAGTTGACGAAGGGGTGACGGTAGCGGCGGTCGGCGGGGTCGCGCAGTTCGGCGGCGCACGCCGGGCAGAGCGCGATATCCGGTGAGGCGAGAGTGCGGCCGGTGCCGACGGTCGTATCCGCGATATGGAATCCGGTACCGCCGCGTAATGCGATCTCGGTCCGCTCGACCGATTCGATCACCGCCAGCGGCGGCGGCGAGTTCCGCAGCCGTCCTTCGAATTCCGCGAGATCCTCCGGGCGCCCCTCGACTTCGATGAGCACGCCACTGCTGTCGTTGGACACCCGGCCACTCAGCGACAGCTCCGCGGCGGTGGTGTAGACGAAGGGCCGGAAGCCCACACCCTGCACCACGCCGCGCACCACGAACCGCCGGCGCGCCCGCTCGGCGCTCACGGCTGCTCACCGCTTCCGAGCATGCGCAAACCGGCCATCGCCGCGGCCGCGCCCGCCTCGTCGGTCTTCTCGACCACGAAGCCCATATGGATGATCACCCAGTCGCCGGGGCGGGCCGGATCGTCCTCGAGCAGGCCGATATTCACCCGGCGCTGCTCACCGGATACGTCCACCAGCGCGATCTGCCGGTGGTATCCGTCCGGTATCGCGACGACCCGGCCGGGAATCCCGAGACACACGGTCACACCTCCTGACGTGATCGCAGCAGGTCGGCGACCACCCGCTGGACTGCCTGCGCGGCCGCGTCCACCGCGTTCGCGACCGGTACCGACAGGCCGATCCGCTCGTCCACCGACTCGACTTGGCAACCGACGACCACCGTGGGCGGCACCGTGCCCCCGAGTGCGCGCACACCGGCGAAAACCGCGGCCGGATTCATCGCGTGCGCGTCGAGTTCCGCGGCGGCGGGATCGCCGGTCTCGGCCCGCAGCACCTCCACCCGCCCGGGCGTACCGCGATCGGGGACCGCGTCGATCAGGACCAGCGCGTCCCAGCCGTCGAGCAAGTCGTAGGCCAGATGCATCCCGCGGATGCCGTAGTCCACCACCCGCACTCGCGGTTCGTCCGCATAGCGCAGCCGGCGCACCACTTCGGAACCGAACCCGTCGTCGCCGAGAAAGAAGTTGCCGATCCCGGCGATCAGCACCCTGTCCGTCGGCTCATCCCTCCCCTTCGGTCGGCGCTGTCGCCCCGCCGACTCGCTTGTCGTCGACTTCACCCGTCGCCGTGTCGTCCGGCTCGTCCGCGGTGGCCTTCCGGTCCCCGTACGGCGGAACCGGCGGCTCGCTGCCGGGGGCCGGATCCGAGGTGAATTCGGCTTCGCGCTCAGCGGTTTCGTCGTGCACGGAGGTCGTCTCCTCGTGCCCGAGATCGCCGGGCTCGCGCTCGGTGGCTCCGGCCGCTGCCGTATCCGCGCCGGTATCGCGCGATCCCGGGTCGCCGCGGGCCTCCTGTGGTTCTTCTCTGGGGTCCTGCATCATGCCTCCTTCCGATCCGCCGTTACATATGCCGGATCCGCAGATATCTCCGGAGGTCCGGCACCGACCGCACGCCGAGATACACACCGGCTGCCGCCAGTACCGCCACCACCGCTGTCGCGACCACTCCCACCGTCTGCATCACGTACTTCCTTTCACTTCTCCGGACCGTCGAGGGGCTCCAATTCGTCGGGGGCGAAATAGAGGTATCGGCCGAACCATTCGTGCAGTTCGGCCGCCGGGTCGTCGTCCAGGACGACGCCGACGTGCGACTCCCCGTCCACGTCCTGGTGCACCGAGACCACCCGGGCGGCCGCGCCGTCGACGAAGAGATCCTGGGCGTCGGCCCGCCGGGCGGGATGGAGCCGGACCCGGCTGCCCCGGTGCACCAGGACCCCCGACACCGGAACCGCGTCGGTATCGGGACGGACAGCGCTGTCGGCTTCCGGGTCCCACCAATCGACTCCGTCGGGTACCTCGGGTACCGGACGAGGGCGGTCGAGTCCCGGTTCTCGCAGCACACCGTGCAACTGCCGCATCGTCTCCGGGGAGGCGGCGTCGCAGCGGTCGATGATGCCGGCCGCACGCGGGTCGGTCGCCCGGGCCTGCGCTTTCTCCGTTTCGGTCATCGTCATCACCCGCAGGGTCAGGATCTCGTCGATCTCGGTGGCGTCGAACAGTTCGCCCGCGCTCTGCGCCGCGATCTCAGGGTGGTCGTAGAGGATGATCGGTGAGATCAACAGCAGACTGTGGTCGCCGGGCGCACCCGCCAGCACCGGGAAGCACCGGTGCCGGGCACAGCGCTGGACCGCCGCGGCGGCCGCCGCGGGTGGATCCAGCGACGAGATGAATCGGCCGCCGGCGAGTTGCCCGAGGATATGCGCGCCGATCAGGGAACGGGTGATGGCATCCTGGGGTCCGGTCGCGGGCGGAGCCGTATTGCGCACCTCCGCGGCGAGCCGCAGGAACCGGCCGTCGCGTTCGACGGTGAGGGTGAACTCGGCGGTGAGCGGCTGCCGGGTTCGCACCAGGGAGCCGACGCGCCGCCCCGCGGTATCGGCGATATCCTCGGTCTCGAGGCCACCGGGCACTGTCAGTGGCCGGACGAGGGGCTTTACTGCCGTCGGCCCGACGACGATCTCCTGCGCTACGGCCTCGTCCCAGGACAGCCACGATCGCTGCCCGGCGGCGAGCTCGGCGCGGGGCCGGCCGGCGCTGTCGACCACCTGCCGCCGCTGGAGCTGGAGGAACCGGATCGTCCAGGTCAGTATGGGATCCGGTCCCGGATCGAGCACGATCCCGGCCGACAGGGACGGCTCCTCGCCGAAACCGGCCGTGGCCGCATCCGGGGGTCCGAGCACACCGAACTGCCAGCGCGACATGTTCTTACGCGTGTTCGACCGATACGGATAGAGCAGGTAGCCCTCGTAGAGCACCGCGTCGGCGACGGCGCGGGCCCGGGCGAGCGAATCGGCGGTCACGGTGACTCCTCGTCGTGGGCCAGCAGCCGGAGTACGGCATCGTCGAATCCGAGCAGCCCGTGGCCGGATTTGTAGGCGGCCAGCGCGGCGAGGGTGTCCCGGTGCAGACGGATCCAGCCGGTATTCGGGAAATGCGCGGCCATCAGGTCGCGCCAGACCGACACCGGCATATCGAAGGTGTCCTCCCGGTCCCAGGGAATGTGCTGGATCGCGAATCCGCCACTGCCCTTGATGAACACCGTGCCGCTGAACAGGAAGAGCAGCGGGACGGCGCCGTCGCGCAGCGCGTGCAGGTATTTCGACCCGGTCACTTCGAAGTCGTAGGTGCACGGCATCGGCATATCCACTTCGGCGCCACCGGAGAAGCCGGGAACCATTGTGGCGCAGTGCATCCAGAGGAAGGATCGCTGAGTGTCGCGCCAGCGTTCGCGCGCACCGAACAGATCGGTCAGGCCCGCGCCCTCTTCGTCGGAGTAGCGGCGACGCGACGGTTGGATCCGGACCTGCGCGCGTAACGCGATCGCGTGCACGGGTTCGTCGGCGAGCGAGGCGATGCCCACCCGGGCGGACAGGATCGGCGCGACCGCGTAGGGCTGCGGCCCGATCTCGAGGACCGCGAATGTCGTCGAGTGCACCGGGCTCATACCGCATCCCGTGCCCGGTCCGCGACCACCGCGAAGAACTCGTCCAGATAGTCGCGTACGTCCTGCCCGCCGTCGAAACCCCGCCACAGCAGCCGTATCCGGCCGACGAATTCGTAGCACGCGTCGATGGGCAGCAGCAGACAGCTCGCCGCCGCGGTGTCGTTCGCGGGTACGCGGACGAGCAGGGCTTCGACATCGGCGGCCAGGATGTCCAGTTCCGGATGCCGTTCCAGGAGCGCCTGCCAGCGCGCCAGCGGTAGCTCCGATTCGGTCGCCCCCGCTGGGCCGGGATAGAAGGCCACGGTCCGGTTCGTGGCGGAGTTGCGGAAGAAGAAGGCCAGCCCCACCGGTATCTCGAGGGCGTCCCATTCCGCCTGGCCGATCGTGAAGTCCGGGAAAGCGAGATATCGGTCCGGTACCGCGCGATAGCGCAGGGCCGCCTCATGGTCCACGAACAGCAGGTAGCAAGCGCGGCAGACGCACATCAGCTGCCGGCCTTCGATATCCACCACGTGCTGGTGTGCGCCGGCGATCGGTTCGGCGCACATTTCACAGCGTTCGCCCGGCGCGGGCGCGGGCGGGCGAACGGCGGTGATGCGCCGCAACACGCGCGACGGTGTATTCACCCCGGCACCCCCGCCGGTACGGCCACCGACAGTGCACCGGAACGCACCAGGACCGGCAGCGGTTCGAGATGACCGTCGCCGTCGATCCGCGCACCGGCCCGGACGATATCGAAATGCGCGCGGCAGGTCGGGCAGCGCAGCACCGCGTCACCGACCGGGAATCCGGCGCGCCGGTGCAGCGCGGCGCCGGCGAGCGAATGCGCGCAGACCGGGCAGTGGTCCCGGTAGGCGAACAGTTGCTCGTCCACCCGGCAGGCCAGCACACCGAGCCCGGCGACGGTGAATCCGCCCACCTCACCGGGAGCCAGTTCGGCGAGTTCGGGGACCGCCACCCAGCTGCCCGGCGCGCTGTCGTGCGACCGTACTCGCGAGAACAGCGTATCGGCGGCGATCGGCCCGGTCGGTTCCGGTTGCGCGGCGACCACTTCGATGGACTCGATCTCCGGTGCGGCTGCCCGCACCGCGTCCTCGACGGCCAGTTCCAGGGTCACCGACGAGGAGGGGCAGTTGCGGCAACTGCCGGTCAGTTCCAGGCGGACCACTCCGTCCACGATGCCGACCAGCGCGACATCACCGCCGTGCGACCCCAGGTAGGGCCGCACACTGTCGAGAGCGGCCCGCACCCGGACATCCACGTCGTGCGGATGCAGACCGTGGACGAGCAGCAGACTCGCCACCAGATCGTCACGGGCCAACCGGTCGAGGGTCGCGGGCTCCAGCAGTTCGACCACCCGGGTCAGGCCGGCGCCGTACAGCTCGGCCACCTCGCGCACCAATTGTTCGGCCCGCTCGCGTGCCATCGTGCCGCCCGCCGAACTCGCCTGCAGCAGCGTATCGATCCGGTCACCCGCTGCCCGCCAGCGCTGCTCGTCGGGTGCTGTGCTGTCCTGTTCCCGCGGGGGTAGGTCCACCTCACCCTCCCGTCACCGGTATCGCTCCCGGATTCACTCCGGTGCGAGCGCCTGGGTCGGTGAATGCAGTTTCCGCAGGCTCTGCCCGCGGCCGAGATACATATGCACACCGCACGGCAGACAGGGATCGAAGCTGCGGACCGTGCGCATGATGTCGATGCCCTTGAAATGCTCGCGGTCGTTCTCCTCGAAGATCGGCTGCCCCTGAACCGCGTCCTCGTACGGGCCCGGCGTGCCGTAGCTGTCGCGCGGACTGGCGTTCCACGGGGTCGGCGGATAGGGGTGATAGTTCGCGATCTTTCCATCCCGGATCACCATGTGATGGGAGAGCACACCGCGTACCGCCTCGGTGAAACCGCAGCCGATGCCCTCTTCGGGCACCTCGAACTCCTCCCAGGTCTTGGTGTGGCCGGCCCGGATCTCGGCGAGTGCCTTCTCCGCGAAGTGCAGCGCACAGGCCGCGGCGTAGGCCTGGAAATATGTACGGGCACGGTCACGTTCGATGGTGTTGCTGCCCTGCGCGGGGATTTTCCATTCCAGGGTGACCGGGCCCGCGAGCGCGGTTTTGGGGAGGTTGATCTGCACACTGTGGCCGGTCGACTTCACATATCCGATATCGACCAACCGCGCCAGCGCCGTCGTCCACAGTCGCGCCAGCGGACCACCACCGGTGTCCAGGGCGAGGTGTTCGCTGCCGTCGAACCAGCGCGGCGACATGACCCAGCTGTACTTGTCCTCCAGATCCCGTTTCTGCGGTTTGGGATTGGTGTGCTGGTTCCAGGGGTGCCGGCGGTCCACCGGATTACCCAGCGGATCGGTGGCCACGAACGTCTCCTGGTCGGTCCAGTCCTCGTAGTACGAGCTGCCCAGCAGGATCCGCAGGCCCAGATTGATATCGACCAGGGAGGTGGTGCGGAGCTTCCCGTCGACCACCACACCCGGGGTGACGAACATCTTGCGGCCCCAGTCCTCCATATCCGCGTAGGAGAAGTTGCAGAACTCGGGATCCTGGAAGGAGCCCCAGCAGCCCAGCAGGGTGCGCCGCAGGCCGACCTTGTCGTAACCGGGTATCGCGTCGTAGAAGAAATCGAACAGGTCGTCGTGCATCGGCACGACCTTCTTCATGAATTCGACGTAACGCATCAGCCTGGTCATGTAATCGGTCATCAGCTGTACCGTCGCCACCGTGCCCGGGCCGCCGGGGTACAGGGTGGACGGGTGCACATGCCTGCCTTCCATCAGGCAGAACATCTCGCGGGTGTACCGGCTCACCTGGAGGGCCTCCCGGTAGAACTCGCCGGTGAACGGGTTGAGCGCGCGCATGATGTCGGCGATCGTGCGATAGCCGTGCGCCGCCACGTGGGGCGCGTCCGTTCGCTCGGCCACCGCGAGGACACCGGGATTGGTCTCGGCGACCATCTTCTCGCAGAAATCCACTCCGACCAGATTCTCCTGGAAGATGTTGTGGTCGAACATGTACTCGGCCGCTTCGCCGAGGTTCACGATCCACTCGCCCAGATGCGGCGGCTGCACCCCGTAGGCCATGTTCTGGCAGTAGCAGGAGCAGGTCGCGTGGTTGTCCCCGCAGATACCGCAGATCCGGCTGGTGATGAAATGGGCGTCACGCGGGTCCTTTCCGCGCATGAACACCGAATAGCCGCGGAAGATCGAGGACGTGCTGTGGCATTCCACGACTTCGTTGTTGTCGAAATCGATCTTGGTGTAGATCCCGAGACTGCCGACGATCCGGGTGATCGGATCCCACGCCATCTCGACGAGGCTGTCCGGTTCGATCGTCCGGTGCGACGGCTCCGGAATGATCTGAGTCATTGAGACTCCTTCGGGGTGGGTTCATGCGATCCGCGGAGGCCGAAGCGAAGGCGGCGGTATCGCATCATGAGAACTCCTTCGGGATGAGTTCATACGGTCCGCGGAGGCCGAAGCGAAGGCGAAGGTATCGCACTACCAGGTTCGGGTCGCGCCGGTCTCGAGCTTGTCGCCCCTGTGCCGCCAGCGTGGCTCTTTGTCGACGGTACGACCGGTGATGTGACGGAGGCTGCGGACCACCGATCCATAGATGCCCGAGGCGGTGGAGGAGATCTTCCCGCCGGGTGGCTCGTCCATGAACGGCATGAATTTGTCGGGGAAGCCGGGCATGGTGCAACCGATACAGATGCCACCAACGTTCGGGCAGCCGCCCACACCGTTGATCCAGCCCCGTTTCGGTACGTTGCATTTGACCACCGGGCCCCAGCACCCCAGTTTCACGATGCATTTCGGTGACCCGTACTCGGTGGCGAAGTCGCCCTCCTCGTAATAGCCCGCACGGTCGCAACCCTCGTGCACGGTCGCACCGAACAGCCAGGTGGGGCGCAGCGCCTCGTCGAGTGGGATCATCGGCGCCTGACCGGTGGCGGTATAGAGCAGATAGGTGAGCGTCTCCGACAGATTGTCCGGGTGGATGGGGCAACCCGGAACACAGACGATGGGGATATCGGCCTTGCTCTTCCAGTCCCAGCCGAGATAGTCGGGCACGCCCATCGCACCGGTCGGATTCCCCGCCATCGCGTGGATACCGCCGTAGGTCGCGCAGGTGCCGACCGCCACGACGGCCGTGGCTTTGGGGGCGAGGCGATCCAGCCATTCGCTGGTCGTCAGGGGCTGGCCGGTGGCGGGATCGTTGCCGAAGCCGCACCAGTAGCCTTCGTCGTGTAATTGCTCGTTGGGTATCGATCCCTCCACGACCAGTACGAACGGGTCGAGTTCACCCCGGTCCGCCCGGAAGAACCATTCGAGGAAATCGTCGGCACCGCCATTGGGGCCGCACTCGAAATCGATGAGTGGCCAATGCACGGCGACTTTCGGAAGACCGGGGAGGGCGCCGAGGGCGATTTCCTCGACACTGGGCTGGGTGGCGGCGGTCAACGCCACCGAATCGCCGTCGCAACTGAGACCGGCATTGATCCAGAGCACGTGGATCAAGGTCTCTTCGGCTCGGACCGCTTCCTGAGTTGGCATACGCTGCCACCTTCCGGAGTCGAAGCGGGGACTGGCCGTTCCGGCTCATTGACCACGGATTGTGACTCTGATCACAACAGTCTAGACGGGGTGACCCGCACCCTCAAGGCTCGTGGCGGACGCCCGGCGCTGGTCCGCGAGCCATTCGTACCAGCGGTCGAGCCCTTCGCCCGCGGTGACCGAGACCGGAAGGACCTCGACACCCGGGTTCACGGCCCGCGCGTACGCGGTACAGGCGCCGAGATCGAAATCGACGTAGGGCAGCAGATCGATCTTGTTCACCAGCACCAGACCGGCGGCGGCGAACATATGCGGGTACTTCAGCGGTTTATCCGTCCCCTCGGTCACCGAGATCATCACCACTTTCCGGTCCTCACCGAGATCGAACAGCGCCGGGCAGACCAGATTGCCCACGTTCTCGATGAACAGCAGGGTGCCGGGCGCGGGATCCAGCGCGTGCAGCGCCCGCATGGTCATATCGGCGTCCAGATGACAACCGGCGCCGGTGTTGACCTGCGCCGCCCGCGCGCCGGTCGCCGCGATCCGCTCGGCATCACGCACGGTCTCCTGATCACCCTCGATCACGGCGATCGGGACATCGGACAGCGCGCGGATGGTCTGTTCCAGCAGACTCGTCTTCCCGGCTCCCGGGGAGCTGGTCATATTCAGCGCCACGATGCCGCGGGCACGCAGCCACTCCCGGTTGTGCTGGGCGAGGTGATCGTTCTTCGCGAGTACGCGCTGCTCGAGCGATACCGTTTCGGTCGCCGGTGAACGGGTGGGAGCATCCGCACCGCCGTGCTCGTGTGTGTGCTCGTGCCCGGGTGCATGGTCGTGCCCGGGACCGTGGGAATGCGACGGCCCGTCCCGGCCGTGCTCGTGTCCGGGATCGGCCGGTCCGTCGCGCCCGACCGTGATCACCCCTACCGTGTCGTTTCCACATCCGCAGGTTGCGCACATTCTCGGCTCACTTCCATCGACCGGATCCGCAGGTCCCGGCCCGCTCCTATCGCCACATCCGCGCTTCCGCACGCGCAGAGCAGGAGCAGATCGGTGACGGGGAAGTCCGCACCGCAGTCGCGGCAGTGCGCCGCACCCGGTACGCACCGGATATCCAGATTCGCGCCCTCGGCGACGGTGCCCTCGGCCGCGATCTCGAAAGCGAATCGCAGGGCATCGGGTACGACGGCGGTCAGCACCCCCACATCGACGGCCACGCGATACACCGCACGCCCCGCCGCGTGGTCACACACGGCGTCGATGACACTCTGCGCAATCGCGAGTTCGTGCATCACGCTCTCGACTCGTCGAGGGAACAACTGGATGCTACTCCGGAAGCAGTCGCCGCCGCGGCGGGCCGATCGTCTCGGGAGTATCACCCGGGCCTGCCCCCGAGACCGTCCCGAGGCCGGCAGGTCACGACCGAGCTGTCCGGTCACCGGCGTCCGGCTGCCGGGCCCCGGAACCGTTACTCCCCGTGCCCCGCGGCGGCCACGAGATCCACGACGAGATCGGTATCGGTCGCCGCGCGTACGTCTTCCACTTCCACCTCCGGCGCGAGTTCCCGCAGCACGAGGGCATCGTCGTCGATATCGATCACGGCGAGGTCGGTGATGATCCGCTGCACCACACCCTGGCCGGTCAGCGGCAGGGTGCATTTCTCGACGATCTTGGCCCCGCCCGCGCGGTCGGTGTGTTCCATGAGGACGATGACGCGGCGGGCCCCGTGCACCAGATCCATGGCACCGCCCATTCCCTTGACCATCTTTCCCGGGACCATCCAGTTCGCGAGGTCGCCGGCGCGTGAGACCTGCATCCCGCCGAGCACGGCGGTATCGATATGCCCGCCGCGGATCATGCCGAACGACAGTGCCGAATCGAAGAAGGCCGCACCGGCATTGACCGTCACGGTTTCCTTTCCCGCGTTGATCAGGTCGGGATCGACCGCGTCCGCGGTGGGATAGGGCCCGGTACCGAGGATCCCGTTCTCCGAGTGCAGGACGACCCGCACCTCGGGCGGTAGATAGTTCGGGATCAGCGTCGGCAGACCGATGCCCAGGTTCACGTATTCGCCGGGACGCATCTCCGCCGCGGCCCGTCGCGCCATCTGCTGCCGGGTCCAGCTCATACCGTTGCCTCCTGCACGGTCCGCTTCTCGATCCGCTTGTCCTGCGGCCCGGTGCGGACGACCCGCTGGACGAACACACCGGGCAGATGGATCTGCGAGGGATCCAGTGCACCGGGTTCGACGAGTCGCTCCACCTGGGCGATGGTCACTTTTCCGGCCATGGCCGCGAGCGGGTTGAAGTTCATCGCGGTCTTGTCGAACACCAGATTTCCCTCGGTATCGCCGGTGACGGCGTGCACCAGCGCGAAATCGGCGCGGATCCCCTCTTCCAGGACGAAGCGCTGCCCGCGGAATTCGCGCACCTCCTTGGGCGGCGAGGCCACCGCCACCGATCCGTCGGACCGGTACCGCCACGGCAGTCCACCTTCGCTGATCGGGGTGCCCACGCCCGCCGGTGTGTAGAAGGCCGGTATTCCGGCGCCGCCGGCCCGCAACCGTTCGGCCAGCGTGCCCTGCGGAGTGAGTTCGACTTCGAGTTCCCCGGCGAGATACTGCCGGGCGAACTCCTTGTTCTCGCCCACATAGGACGCGGT
>JABFXT010000665.1 GCA_013361595.1 Nocardia sp.
GCGGCCGGGAACAGTCACCGGTGCGGGCGGGGTCTGAGATGAGCGCGACAGCCACGAGCGGATTCCGCGGCGGCGATACCGACCGCGCCGCCCTCCGGGAATTCCTGTTGCGCCTGATCGCGGCGCGCAGCCCGGCCACGGCTGAGGAACCGGCGGCGCAGGTGCTGCGCGCCGAGCTGGCATCCCTCGGATTCTCGGTCACCGTGGACGACTGGGGGAATGTGATCGGCACCAGGCGCTTCGGCCCCGGCCCTGTCGTCCTGGTCGACTGTCACCTGGACACGGTGGCGGTCACCGACCCGGCCCGGTGGTCGCACGATCCGTGGGGCGAGGTGGCGGACGGTGTGGTCTACGGCCGCGGCGCGATCGATATGAAGGGCCCGCTGGCCGCCGCGGTGTACGGGGCCGCGGCGCTCACCGGCGCGCGGCGGGGGACCGTCGTGATCAGCGGGACCGTCTGCGAGGAACTGGTCGAGGGCCCGGCGCTGACCCGGGTGCTCGACCGGGTACGTCCCGATGTGGTGATCATCGGCGAGCCGTCCGCGAACCGGTTGATGCTCGGGCAGCGCGGGCGGGCGGAAGTGGTGGTCGAAGTATCGGGCCGGTCGTGCCATTCGGCCTATCCCGACGCCGGGGTGAACGCGGCCGAGGTGATGGCCGATGTGCTGGTCGCGTTGCGCGGTCTCGAATTCCCACATCACCCGGACCTGGGTCCCGCCATGATGGCCCTGACCAACCTGAAATCCGAGCCGTATCCGAATGTCTCGGTGGTGCCGGACCGCTGCGTCGCGACCTACGACCGCCGGACCGTACTCGGTGAATCCGCCGCCGATGTGCTGGGCCCGCTCCGCGAGCGCGCGGGCCGGGTGGCGGCCGCCGCCGGAGCGCGGGTGCGTATCGAACTCGCCCGCACCGGTTTCACCACCTGGACCGGGACCGAGGTGAGTGCCGAATCCTTCGCGCCCGCCTGGTGGTTTCCCGCCGACCGCTGGCCGGCCGCCCCGGTGCTCCACGCGTTCGCCGCGGCCGGCCTCGACGACCGGCCGGCGCACTACCGGTTCTGCACGAACGGGTCGGCCAGTGCGGGCCGGCTCGGAATTCCCACGATCGGGTTCGGGCCGGGAGACCCCGGCCGGGCCCACACCACCGACGAATCCATCGACCTCGACGACCTGTACCTCGGCGCACACGGCTTCGCCGTGCTGCTCCGGGCATTGCTCGCCGCGGAATCCGAAAAGTCTGCGTCCGAGCAGATCTGAACACCTGAGGATCGACAATGAACGCGACCGTCATCACCATCATGGTGGTCTATCTGGCCGTTATGGTCGGGATCGGCCTGTACTCCCGGACCCGGATCAAGAACGGAACCGACTACCACCTCGCCGGCCGCCGTCTCGGCGTACTCATGATGGCCGGAACGCTGGCCGCCACCGAGATCGGTGGCGGCAGCTCGGTCGGCGTGGCCAGTAAGGCCTACGGCGACTGGGGGCTCTCGGCGGGCTGGTACGTCGTGGCCGCCGGTATCGGCATCCTGCTGGTGTCCTTCGTGGCGCCCGCGATGCGCCGCACCATGGCCGTGACCGTGCCCGAGGTCATCGGCCGGCGGTACGGAGCGGCCGCGCAGACGATGTCGGCGGTGCTGGGCAGCGTCGCACTGGTCGCGCTCACCGCTGTCCAGATCACCGCCACGGCGACCATCGTGTCCACACTGGGCGGGGTGAGCCTGCCGTGGGCGATCGTGTTCACCGGCGTGGCGGTCATCTTCTACACCTGGATCGGCGGGATGTGGAGTGTCACGCTCACCGATTTCGTGCAGTTCTTCCTGATCGTCGGTGGTTTCGCGGTGGCGGTACCGTTCGCGCTGCACAATGCCGGTGGCTGGAGCACTGTCGTCGACAACCTCCCGGACGGGCAGCTCGGCTTCACCAAGATCGGCTGGCCCACCATCCTCGGGCTCGTGGTGCTCTACTTCATGACCTTCTCCACCGGCCAGGAAGCGGTACAGCGCTACTACTCGGCCCGGACGCCGCGGGTCGCGGTGCTCGGTTCGCTGCTGTGCGGTGTGCTGATGTCGCTGTACGCGTTCATCCCGGCGGTTCTCGGTTTGATCGCGCTCGCCGTATATCCCGATATCGATGCCAACAACGCTCTGGCCACCGTCTCCGTCGGATTGCTGCCCGGGTTGATCGCGGGTCTGCTGCTGAGCGCGGTGGTGTCGGCGACCCTGTCCAGCGCGAGCGGGAACATGCTCGGATCCTCGACCATTTTCATCAAGGATCTACTGCCCAAACTGGGCCGGGAGGTCGACGCGGACAACGAGCTCCGGTACAGCCGGATCGCCGTGGTGGTCGTGGGAGTCCTGGCCACTCTTATCTCGCTGTGGAGCCAGGCCATCATCCCGCTGCTGGTCTTCGCTTTCACCATGCGATCGGCCGGACCCTTCTCCGCCTTCCTGTTCGCGCTGGTGCTGAAGAAGACGAGCCGGATGGCCGGCGTGGTCTCGATCGTCGTGGGCACGGTGTCCGGATTCGTCTGGGAACTCGCCGACGAACCCTTCCAGGTCGCCTCCATCATCTTCGGCAGCCTGTGCGGGCTCGCCTCGTTCCTGGCGATCCATCTGATCGACGGCCGCCGCGGCCGGCTGGTGGGCGATGCCTACGGGCCGCAGGCCGAGAAGGAACGCTCCGGAGAGGACAGCACGACGCCGGTGACCGGATCGATCTGACCCACCGCTGCCGCCCCGCCGCGATACTCGTGGGCGGGGCGGGGCGGGGCGGAGCGCCGCGGCCGCTCAGCTCTCGCGGCGCCGGCGCAACTGGAACCGGAACACCTCCGGCGAGAGCCACGCCTCACTGCGATCGACGATCGCCCCGAGCGAGTCCCGGGTCAGTTCACTGAGTTGCAGCAGTGGGCTGCCCACCGGGCAGCCCGGTTCGCCGAGGACTTCTCCGGTGGCGACGACGGGAGTCAGTGTGCAGTCGGAGTATTCGGCCAACCCGTCGGCGAGCAGCAGATCGAGGACCGAACCGTCGAACCGGCGGCGCAGGACCTCGGCCGGCAGGATCGAATGCGGAACATAGTCGACGATCAGCGCGACCTTGCGGTCGCCGATCGTCTTCGTCCGCGACACCCTGGTGACCGGACCGGGTTCGAATACCGCGGCGAGCGGATCGTCCTCGCGATCGATGACGGTGAATTCGAGGTCGGCGGTGCGGATCTGCTGACCGGACTGCGCGGCGAAGGTGTCGAACGAGGAGAGCCGGTCGATACCGGAGCTGATCGATTCCGGCCGCGGCA
>JABFXT010000646.1 GCA_013361595.1 Nocardia sp.
CTGTCGGCGACGCAGGGGATCTGCCTGCCGATCCCCAACGGTGCGGACTGCCCGGCGAGCTGAGCGCGCCGGGACCGGCTACCCCGGGGTCTCGGCCTCGGCGAGTTCGCGCTTCCAGACCCGGAAGCTCTCCTCGGTGCGGCCGCGGCGCCAATATCCGGAAATGGACGCGAATTCCGCGGAGACACCGCGTTCCTTGCGGATATAGGAGCGCAGATTGTGCATCACGGCCTGCGCCTCACCGTGGATGAAGACCTGCGCCCGGCCCGGCAGCCACGATGCCGCGCGTACCGCGCCGATCAGCGGGGCGTTATCGCCCGCGCGGTCGTCACCCACCTCATGGGCCGCGCCGCCGCGATGCACCCAGGTGACGTCGACCAGCGCTTTGGAGGTGAGCGCGATCTCGTCGGCGGAATCGGCGACCTCGACGAAAACCTTTGCCGGTGCCCCCTCGGGTAGCGCCTCGACCGCCGCGGAGATGGCCGGTAGCGCGGCCTCGTCACCGGCGAGTAGATGCCAGTCGGCATCCGCGCGGGGCGCGTAGGCACCACCGGGGCCGAAGAAGGTGATCTGTTCCCCGGGCCGGACCGCGGCGGCCCAGGGACCCGCGACACCCTCGTCTCCGTGCACTACGAAATCGATGGCGATCTCACGGGCCGCGCTGTCCACGGAGCGGACCGTGTAGGTACGCATGACCTCGCCGTCCGGACGGTCGAACAGCAGTTTCACGTAGGCGTCGGTGCACGCGTTCGTATCGAAATCGTCGAATCCGGGGTCGCCGAGATACACCCGGACCATATGCGGGGTGAGCCACTCCGTCCGGGCGACGGTCATGGTGGTGCGCTTCCTGGCCATCCGGCCTCCTTAATTAATTAGGCTTACCTAAGCAACCTACCAGCCGCCTCGGAGCCGTTGTGTAGCGTCCGTCTCGTACTGACCGAAATATCCGGCAAGGAACCGTTTTTGGGTTAATCTCACACAAACTTCCGGACGAAGGCACCAACCATGACCGCGGCAACTGTCATCCGCCCGCTCGCGCCCAGCGAACAGATCTTCGCATTCAGCGAAGTTTTCGTCGGATACTGCGCCCGAATGTCCGGAAAGCTCGACCTCAGCGCCCTGACCGCCGCCTTCGAAGCCCTGGTCAGGGCCCATCCCATCCTCGGCGCTCAGCTCGCACCGACCGAGCCCATCGGGCACACCCTGGTGACCTCCGGTCCCCCCGAGATCGTGCTGACCGTTGCCGACGGCGATCCGGAGCAGCTGCTCACCGGCGCCGAACCGGATCAGCGCAGAGCCCTCGGCACCTTGCACGTGGTCCGGTCGGGCGATACGGCGAGTGTCACACTGCTCGTCCATCACAGCATCGCCGACGCCACCCACGCGCTGGATCTGCTCGAACGCCTGTGGCACTGCTATGTGGCCGCCGCGGCCGGGCGGATACCCACCCTCCCGCCGACCAGGCAACCGATGCCGGTGGAGGATCTGCTCGCCGCGCGGGGTATCGTACGCCGCCCGGTCCCGGGGGGTGCCCGACCGCCGCGCATCGCCCCACCCCTGCCGCCGGCGGACGCGCTCGCCGCGAACGAGAACCGATACCCGCCGCTGCTCACCACCCGCTGCCGGCTCGGCCGGGAGGAAACCGCCGAGCTGGTCGCCTACGGTCACCGGGCGGGCGTGACGGTGCACAGCCTGGTCGCCGCGGCACTGCTGCTCACCGAATCCGAGGCCCGGCAGCTGCCGGTGCACGAACTGCTGTGTTCGTATTCGGTGGATCTGCGCCGCCGGGTCCGGCCGCGGATCGGCCCCACCGAAGGAACGAATGTGCTGGGTTTCGCCGGGTACCGGCCCGGGCCCGGCACCGGAGGTACGCTGACCGCGCTGGCGCACGGCGTTTTCCACGCGTTACGTGCCGGACTGGCCTCCGGCTATATCCAGCAGACGCCGCTGCAGCTCCCCGATACCCTGGCCGCCCCACCGGCGAATCCGTTCGACACCGTGATGACCACCAATTGGGGCCGATTACCCCGGCTCTCGGCGCCAACCCTGCGGATCCACGATTTCCGCACCACCATGATCGCCAAACCCGACCCGACCGGACGCCGCCCCCCACAGGCGGGCGGCGGCACCAGCATCATCAGCACCTACGACGACCGGCTCAGCGTCGAGATCCACCATCCCCCCGAGTTCACCCCGGTGCAGACACCCCGGATCGAACGGCTGGAGAATCTGCTCACCCACCTCTGACTCCGACGGCGGTTCAGACCCCTTGGAGCGACGCCAGCTCGAGCACGGTGATGTCCGACGGAGCGGCCACCCGCACCGGTGGCCCCCAGGCACCGGCGCCGCGGGTCACGTACAGCGCCGTTCCCCCGTACAGTTCCAGGCCCGCGACCGTCGGATTGGCCAGCCGCGCGATCAGATTGCCCGGCCACAGCTGCCCCCCGGGGGTATGTCCGGACAATTGCAGATCCACCCCGTGGGCCACCGATTCGTGGACCACCACCGGCTGGTGGGCAAGTAGGACACAGGCCCGGCCGGTATCCCGGCCGTCCAGGGCCGCGGCGAAATCCGGCCCGCGGCCGACCGCGGTCCCCCGGGGGTCGTCGACGCCGGCGAGATCGAAATCGGGCAGCGACACCCGATCGTTGAGCAGCACCTTCATCCCGAGCTCACCGACCCGGGCGAGCCATTCGTCGGCGTCGGAGAAGTACTCGTGGTTTCCCGGGACGAAGTAGACACCCAGGGGCGCGACGAGGCCGGCCAGCGGTTCGGTTTCGGCCCGCAGATCCGCGACCGTGCCGTCGGCGAGATCACCGGCGACCGCGATCAGGTCCGGCCGGGTGTCGTTCACCGTGCGCACCACCCGCTCGCAGAACGCCCGGCCCAGTGCGGGACCCAGATGCAGATCGCTGACCAGCGCGATCCGCAGACCGTGCGCCCGGGCGGGCAGCTTCGCCAGCGGCACGGTCACCCGGCGCACCGACGGTCCGTCGACCACCCCGTAGGTGCCGGTACCGACGATCGCCCCGGCGGCGACGACAGTCGCCCCGGCCGCCAGCCGGGAGACGAGCATCCGCCGCGAGAGCGGCCGCCGCCCCCCGGGCACCGACGCGGTATCCGATGGCATCGGCGCCGGTCCGGCGGCTCCCGGCACCGCCGGACCCTCGAGATCGCCCGGCGGCACACCTGGGCCCGATATCTCCCCGACGGCCGCGCCGACCGGTTGCGGCGGCGCGGCCGCCACGACGGACGCGGGAGTGACGGCGCTGTCCGCCGGTGCGGCGGTGGTAC
>JABFXT010000645.1 GCA_013361595.1 Nocardia sp.
CGCTGCGCAGGACCTCGGTGATGATCCGGCGGGCGGTTTCGAGCTGCGAGCGGTCGGTGACGGTCAGGTGCAGTGAGGAACCACCGATCGAGGCCTTCAGCTCGTCGGCGGTGCCGTCGGCGATCACCCGGCCGTGGTCGATCACCGCGATCCGGTCGGCCAGCTGATCGGCCTCGTCCAGGTACTGGGTGGTGAGCAGGACCGTGGTGCCGCCTCGCACCAGCCTGCGGATGGTCTCCCACATCTGGGCCCGGGTACGCGGGTCGAGGCCGGTGGTGGGTTCGTCGAGGAACAGTAGCGGCGGGGTCGCGATGAGGCCCGCCGCCAGGTCCAGCCGGCGGCGCATACCGCCGGAGAAGTTCTTCAGCGATTTGTTCGCGGCATCGGTGAGTTCGAATTCTTCGAGTAGTTCCACGGTCCGCGCTCTGGCTGCCGTCCGGCTCAAGCCCAGCAGCCGGGAGAAGACCATCAGGTTCTCGGTGGCGGTCAGATCCTCGTCGACCGAGGCGTACTGGCCGGTCACTCCGATGAGCGACCGCACCGCGCCCGGTTCGGCGACGACATCGCGGCCGAAGACCCGGGCGCTGCCGGCGTCGGGACGCAGCAGGGTGGCGAGCATACGGATGGTCGTGGTCTTCCCCGCCCCGTTCGGCCCGAGCACGCCGTAGACCGACCCCTGCGGGACGGCCAGGCTCACTCCGTCGACGGCCCGCTGGGTGCCGAATACTTTGACCAGGTCGTTCGCTTCGATCGCGAACGTGGTCGCGGATGCGTGTTTCGTCATGCCGGTTACGTTCCTCTGCCCGTCTTGCACGGCTCTTGCGCCGCGATTGCGTGGGCCTGTCGTCAATTTTTATTGACATCCGTCGGGGATGTCAATAAAAATTGACATATGACAGAAGCAACAACGCTGGCCGCGGCAGCGGGCAGCCCGGACCCCGCGGTGGGGCTACGGGCGGTGCTGGCGCTGCGCAGACTCCTCGAACGGCTCGAGGCCATCCAGGTGACCAATGCCCGCGATCAGGGCTGGTCCTGGCAGGCCATCGCCGACGCGCTCGAGGTCAGCAAACAGGCGGTCCACCAGAAACACACCCGGAGAGGCAGGGGTCGATAGATGTTCGAGAGATTTGCCAGGAACGCCCGTATGGCGGTGGTCGCGGCACAGGAACAGGCGCGCGAACTGCATTCGCCGGAAATCCGAGTCGAGCACCTGCTACTGGGACTGCTCGAACAGGGCGGCCCGCAGCTTCAGCTGCTCCTCGAGCGAAGCGGCCTGACGCTGGACAGCGCGCACGGATCCCTCGGCGCCGTGAGCGGCGACGAACCGCTCGGTCCGGGCGACGCCGAAGCGTTGCGGTCGATCGGCATCGACCTGGATGCGGTACGGGAGAGCCTGGAGGCCGGCTTCGGTGCCGACGCCCTGGACCGGGCCGTACCCTCCGACGGATCCCGGGCTCCGCGCGGTCGCCGCCGCGGCGGCCGGTTCGGGCATATCCCTTTCACCCCCGGCGCCAAGAAAGTACTGGAACTGTCACTGCGCGAAGCGCTGGCGCGCAAGGACAAGTCCATCGAGACCGGACATGTCCTGCTCGGGATTCTCCGCGCGCCCGGGCCGGTGGCCACCGAACTGCTCGGCGGCACTGCCGGAATCGCCCGCCTGCGTGGCGAGGTCCACACGTTGCTCGACAAGGCGGCGTGATCGCGGCGGCCCGCTCCGGCCACGGCCGGGAACGGTGATACGGGAGGGGCCGAATCCCGTTACCGGGCGGGCCGCCGATACGGCTGTATCCGGCACGCGGCGAGCCGGTGTGCTTAGCATGAGCTATGCAGCTTGTGATCCGCTTGATCGGTACCGCCTTCGCCATCTGGCTGGCCGCCCTCTGGGTCGGCGATATCGAAATCGTCTCTCCGCCCGACCAGGGCAACGGCGCGAAGATCGTGGTCCTGCTCGCGGTCGCGGTCGTGTTCACGGTGGTGAACGCATTCGTCAAACCCCTCGTGAAACTGTTGTCGCTGCCGCTGGTCATCCTGACCCTCGGTCTGTTCCTGCTGGTGATCAATGCCTTGATGCTCTGGCTCACGGCATGGATCACCGAGGCCACCGAATACGGTCTGCGGATCGACGGTTTCTGGGCGGCGTTCCTGGGCGCCATCATCGTCACGATCGTCAACTGGGCCATCGGGATCCTGATCCCGGACAACGACTGAACCTGTGCCCCGGTGGTGCGGCTCGGCCGGTTCGTTCCGGCCGCGCGCACCCGGGCCGCCGTCCGGCCGGTTGCGAACGGGCAGATCCTCGCTCGGACTCCACACTTCGCCCGGCGGTTCGGCGCGCCGCGACGCTCAGGTACCGAGCCAGAGGGCTACCGCCGACAGGACGGACCACGCGAGCAGAGCGAGGCCCGAATCGCGGAGGGCGGGGATCAACTCCAAGCCGTTCCGGTTCGTTCGGACAGGGGAATTGGCGCGTACGGCCAGCGGGACCGCCAGCAGGCCGGCCAGTGCCCAGGGGGTGCGGGCCACAAGGGCCAGGGTCAGCAGGAACGGGATCACCAGCAGGACCAGGTGTGCGGTGCGGGTACGGGTGTCGCCCAGTTTCACCGCCAGAGTGATCTTGCCGGTATCGGTATCGGTCGGGATATCGCGCAGATTGTTGGCCACCAGTACCGCGCTGGAGAAAGCGCCGACCCCGACTGCCAGCGCGGCTCCGGCCCAATCGATCCGGAGTGCCTGGACATACTGCGTGCCCAATACCGCTACCAGGCCGAAGAACAGGAAAACAGCGAACTCGCCGAAACCGCTGTAACCGTACGGCTTGCTACCGCCGGTGTAGAACCAGGCGCCGGCCAGGCATACCGCGCCGACCAGCAGCAGCCACGGGGCCGACAGCAGTGCCAGCACCAGCCCCAGTACCGCGCCGGTCGCGAGGCTCCCGATCGCGGCGCCCCGGACAGCCGCGGGGGAGGCCAGCCCGGAGCCGACGAGACGCAGCGGGCCGACGCGTTCGTCGTCGGTGCCGCGGATACCGTCGGAATAGTCGTTGGCGTAGTTGACACCGATGATCAGTGCCATCGAAACGCCCAGAGCGAGCAGCGCTTTCCACCACACCGCGCCGTCGATCGCGGCCGCCGCCCCGGTACCGGCGACGACCGGGGCGATCGCGTTCGGCAGTGTTCTGGGCCGGGCGCCCTCGATCCATTGTGCTGCGGTAGCCATCTCCGCAGCCTAATGCGCGCGGCCGGGGGAGGCGCGTCACACCGGCCGCGTACGCCGGGCGGCGGCAGGCCCG
>JABFXT010000465.1 GCA_013361595.1 Nocardia sp.
GCGTCGTGTCGGGCATTGGGTGGTGGGTTCCGCTTGCGGCGTTGTGGGTGAGGCCTCGTGACTCCGGTTTCTTCACTGTGGCGGTCGGTTGTGGGCTCCTTTGCCCGTTGCTCCGGGACGGGGGTGGGCACTGACAGCTGAGGTCGGCCATCCGGAGTAGGCGCGAGGTGCCTGCGGGGGTGCCTCTCGGCCATCCGGGGTGGGTTGTGACCCTGTGTGTGCTCGGGCTTCGGCTCGGGCCATCCGCGGTCGATGGCGAGTGGGCTGTGAAAGAGGTTCACCGGCAGTGCTTTCCGCCTGGCCGAGGTGTAGGGGGTGCGGTCGGCCGACCGTTCATCACATCGGCCGGTCGGGCCGGTGGGACCGGATCGCGGGGATAGGGTCGGGGCAGGAATAGGTCCCCTCGACGACAAGGTTGCGGTAGTTATGACGATCGATCTCGGACGATACGGCGTATGGCGCTACTACAAACTTTTCACCCCGGAAGCGGCGGCCGAACTCGAGCGGCTGGGCTACGGCGCACTGTGGCTCGGTGGCTCGCCGACCCCCGACCTCCCGGTCGTGGAGGATCTGCTGGCGGCGACCGACACGCTGAAGGTGGGCACCAGCATCGTCAATATCTGGACCGCGCCGGCCGACGCGGTGGCCGAATCCTTCCACCGGATCGAGCAGCGGTTCCCGGGCCGCTTCGTGCTCGGTATCGGCTGCGGCCACCCCGAAGCCGATAAACCCTACCGTTCCCCCTATGAAGCGCTGGTCGAATACCTCGACGCGCTGGACGCCGCCCAGGTCCCGGTATCCGGCCGGATGCTCGCGGCGCTCGGGCCCAAAGTCCTGAAGCTGGCGGCGGACCGTACCGCGGGTGCCCTGCCGTACCTCACCACACCGGAACACACCGCGCAGGCCCGGGAGATCCTCGGCGACGCCCTGCTGGTCCCCGAACAGAAACTGGTCGTCGACACCGACCCCGAGACCGCCCGGGCCACCGGACGCACCGTGGTGGAGATGTACCTCGGCCTGCGGAACTACACCACCAACCTCCAGCGTCTCGGCTACACCGACGCGGATATCGCGAAACCGGGCAGTGATCGGTTGCTCGACGCGCTGGCCGTGCACGGATCCGCCGACCAGGTCGCCGAGCAGGTCCGCGGTCATATCACGGCGGGCGCCGACCATCTGGCCCTGCAGCCCCTGAACGCGGACTACCTGGCCACGTTGCGCGAGCTGGCACCACTGCTCACGAAGCAGGCCTGATCGGGCGGGTGGGCCGCTCGCCGGGCGGGTGGCCCACCGGGGCGGGCTCAGGAACGAACGAGTCGCGCGATCGCGTCGGTGGCTTCCTTGATCTTGGCCTCGGCATCCGGGCCACCGGCGACCGCGGCGTCGACGACGCAGTGGCTGATATGGTCCTCGAGCAGTCCCATGGCGACGGCCTGCAACGCCTTGGTCATGGCGGAGACCTGAGTGAGGATATCGATGCAGTACTTCTCCTCCTCCACCATCCGCTGCAGGCCGCGCGCCTGGCCCTCGATCCGGCGCAGCCGTTTGAGGTAGTCGTCCTTGGCGGTTATGTAGCCGTGGCCCGCGTGATCGTGGGCGGTGTGGCCGGTAGCCGTCTCTTCGGCGGATCCCGCCGGGGTGGGTGTGGAAGTCACCGATTGTCTCCTCTGCGCCGGTCGAGAGGACCGTTGATACCCCCCTAGGGTACATGGCCGGGCGGGACTTGTCAGGTACGGGCCCTCGCCCGTGCACCCACGGACCGCACGCGGAACAATCGAGACCATGACTTCCCAGGATCGGCCCGCGCTGGCCGTCATCGGCGGTAGTGGATTCTACGATTTCTTCGACGGCGCGATCGACGCGGTCACGGTACAAACCCCCTACGGAGACCCGAGCGCCCCGATCGCCGTGGGCGAGGTGGAGGGGCGTCCGGTCGCCTTCCTGCCGCGCCACGGAACCCGCCACGAATACTCCCCGCACACCGTGCCCTACCAGGCCAATATGTGGGCCCTGCGCTCGATCGGCGTGCGCCGCATCTACGCGCCCTGCGCGGTCGGCAGCCTCCGGCCGGACTGGGGACCGGGCGCTGTCGTCATTCCCGACCAACTCGTCGACCGCACCTCCGGCCGCGCACAGACCTATTTCGACGGCAACGGTATCCATGTCTCCTTCGCCGACCCCTACTGCGCGGACCTGCGCGCCACGGCGATGAAATCCGCCGACAGCGCTGTGCACGTCCACCCACACGGAACCATGGCAGTCATCCAGGGCCCGCGCTTCTCCACCCGGGCCGAGAGCCGATGGTTCGCGGCCCAAGGCTGGGAACTGGTCAATATGACCGGCTACCCCGAAGCAGTCCTTGCCCGCGAACTGGAGATGTGTTACGCGGCGATCGCCCTGGTCACCGACCTGGACGCGGGTGTCACCGAAGGGGAAGGCGTCCGGGCCGCCGACGTGTTCGCCGAGTTCGAACGCAATATCGGACCTTTCAAGGAACTCGTCCGCAGCGCCGTCGCCGCAATCGCCGATACCGGCACTTGCGAACACTGCCGGGTCCACGCCGGCGTCGCGCTGCCGTTCGAACTGCCCTGAACCGCTCCCGCCTGCCCGCCCGCCCGCGGGATAGTCTCGTCCGGTGGATACGCCCCTGCGACTGGAGGTGATCGTCGCCAGCGTCCGGCCCGAACGGTTCGCACCGGTGGTCGCCGACTGGTTCGTGCGCACCGCGCGCGACCGGCCCGAATTCGATACCGGCGTGATCGATCTGCTGGACACCCCGCTGCCGCTCGACCTCACCGAATCCGCGGCCACCGCCGGATTCCGGGAACGACTGGCCGCCGCGGACGCCTTCGCGGTCGTGACCTCGGAATACAACCACGGCTACCCGGCGTCGGTGAAGACCGCCTTCGACAGCGCGAAACACGAATGGCGGGCCAAGCCGGTCGGATTCGTCTCCTACGGCGGACTCTCGGGCGGACTCCGCGCGGTGGAACAACTTCGCCAGGTGGTCGCCGAGATCCATATGGTCTCGGTACGAGAATCGGTCAGCTTCCACCGCGCACGAAAACAGTTCGACGCCGCGGGCAACACCGGCGACGGCGCCGCCATCGACGCCGCGGACCGGATGCTCACCCAACTCTCCTGGTGGGGAAGGTCGTTGCGCGACGCACGAGCCGCCCACCCCTATCCGGGCTGAAATATCTGCGGCGCCTGCGGCGCCGCGGGGTCGAGGCCCCCGGAAGTCCCGTCGTTCAGCCCTCGAGACTCGAGCCTTCGGCTCATGCGCTT
>JABFXT010000905.1 GCA_013361595.1 Nocardia sp.
CGCCATGGTGCTGCTGATCACCCAGTCGGCGGTGCAATCGGCGGCCACCGTCGCCCATCTGCTCGACGGGCCCGCGCTCGACACCGAACTGCGGTACTCGCTCGACAGCTATCTCGCCCCGTGATCCCACCTTCCAGGAAGGAGTAGCGCCCGGCGTATCCGGTCGCGGCCACCGACCGCGACCTGCCCTTTCCGTCCGCTGGACGGGGTGCCGGGCCGAGAACCAGATGGCCGAGAACCCATTCCCCACCGCGGGACCCGCGTTGAACGCCTACCGCCGCAGCCGTGAACTCACTGCCCTCGGCGACGATCCGGATATCGACCTGCTGGTGATCGGCGGCGGGGTGACCGGCGCCGGGGTCGCGCTCGACGCGGTCACCCGCGGCCTGCGCACGGTGCTGGTGGAACGCCACGATCTCGCCCACGGGACCAGCCGCTGGAGTTCGAAACTGGTACACGGTGGGCTGCGCTATCTGGCGAGCGGAAAGGTCGCGATCGCGCACGAGAGTGCGGTGGAACGCGGAATCCTGCTGCGCCGCACCGCCCCACATCTGGTGCGACCGCTACCGCAGCTGGTCCCCCTGCTCCCGGAGATCGGGTTCGCCACCCGGGCCCTGATCCGCGCGGGCTTCCTCGCCGGTGACGCCCTGCGCGCCGGCGCGGGTACCCCGGGCGCGCTGCTGCCGCGATCCCGGCGGGTGACCCGGGCCGAGGCCCTCCGGCTGGCGCCGACGGTACGGCAGCACGGACTTCGCGGCGGTCTGCAGGCCTGGGACGGGCAACTCGTGGACGACGCGCGACTCGTGGTGGCGCTGGCGCGCACCGCCGCGGCCCACGGCGCGACGGTGCTGACCCGGGTCGCCGCCGAGGAAGCCACCGGGGACGGGGCCGTACTGCGCGACACCCTGACCGGCGAAACCCTGACGCTGCGCGCCCGGGCAGTGGTGAACGCGACCGGTGTCTGGGCGGACCAGGTCGATACCCGCATCGAACTGCGCCCCAGCCGGGGCACCCACCTGGTCTTCGACGCCGCGGCCTTCGGCGGGCTCACCGCCGCGCTGACCGTCCCGGTACCCGGCACCGTGGGCCGGTTCATCTTCGCCCTTCCGGCACCGCACGGGCGGGTCTACCTGGGATTGACCGACGAGGACGCCCCGGGCCCGGTCCCCGACGAACCGCGGCCCACCGGCACCGAAATCGATTTCCTGCTCGATACCGTGAACACGGTGCTGCGGATCCCGCTGACCCACAGCGATATCCGCGGTAGCTACGCGGGCCTTCGACCGCTGCTGCGGACGGCAGACGACAGTACCGCCGATATCTCGCGGGAGCACGCCGTACTCACCGCACCGGACGGACTGGTGACGGTGGTCGGCGGCAAACTCACCACCTACCGCAGGATGGCGCAGGATGCCGTCGACACGGCCGTCGCGGCCGCCGGACTGCCCGTGGGACCGTGCCGGACGAGAGCCCTCCCACTGGCCGGCGCGGTCGGCGGGGTCGCGCGGGACCGGCTCGCCGCACCCCAGCTGCTGATCGAACGCTACGGCGCCGAAGCACCGGCTGTCGTCGCATTGGCCGCGGCGAATCCCGGACTCGCCGAACCGGTCGCGCCCGGCGCCGACGTACTGGGTGCCGAGTTCGCGTGGTCGCTGGAGCAGGAGGGCGCTCTCGACGCCGCCGACCTCCTGGACCGTCGCACCCGCATCGGTCTGGTCCCGGCCGACCGCACGGCGGCCCTGGCCGCGGCCGAGGCGGCGGTGGCCCGGTTCACCGCTCGAGATCAGGCGTAGTCCCAGGTCTCGACCGTGGCCCACATACAGGAGCGGGGCCACCGGTCGAGACCGTGCGCGATCTCGGCCGCCCGCAGGGCGTGCAACTGCGGGGTCTCCGCGGCCGGATCGAGATAGCGGAAACCCAGCCGCTGGTAGTAGGGCCCGTTCCACGGCACTTCGGTGAACGTGGTGAGGGTTATCGCGGGCAACCGGTGTTCGGCGGCCCAGCCCACCGCCCGGTCGATGAGCCGGCGGCCGATCCCCGAACCGCGATACCCCGGCAGCACCGATACCTGGTCGATATGGGCGTTACCGTCGACGACGCTCGCGATGAGATAACCCACCGGCCCCCGGCCCCCGTCCTCCCAGACCCAGGCGCGGTCGTCCAGCACGAACTCACCCAGCACCTCGGCCGACAACGGTTCGTCACCGGCGATCTCGTCCATTCCCAGCGCGGCGAATGGTTCCCCCGCCCGCACCTCGATCTCCCGCAGTACCGGGATATCGGCCGCACCGGCCACCCGGATCACGCCGCACCCGAACGGGAAGTGCCCGACGGTTCCTGGACCTCGGCAGTGGTCCCGGTCGTACCGAGCGGCGGAAAATCGACGACTGTCGGCGCGGTGCGCTCGTCCGGTGCGCTGAGCGGCATGGAGTCCTTCTTCCTGTTCCGTGCGGCACGGATACCCCGGTATTACCCGCTCGCGCGGTGATCCGTCGCCACCATCTCATAGGCCGGGTAACGGATCCGCATCTATGCTGGATCCGGTAGTGCGCCAGGAAGGAGCCGCGGGTGCGCGTCGATACGTCCACCATCGGGATCGCACCGGGCGAAGGCCTGGTCGCGCGATTCGGTGATGTCGTGATCTATCTCGTGGGCGCCAACGCGTCCACCGAGCGGATACTCGGCGCTGTCGAAGCCGTGGCGGACGCGGAGCATCCCGGTGCGGCCATCGCACAGCGGCTCGCGGCGGTCGTCTTCGGCACCGGGTCGGAGCCACCACCGTTCGGTCTGGTCGCACCCACCGCGGACGGCACCCTGGTGCTGCTGCGCGGCCCGGTCTCCGCGATGATCTCCGGTGCGGAGGGCTCCCGGCGCCTCGTCGGTGCCCGTGCCTTCACCTGGGTGGACGAGATCGTGCGCGACCCGGTGCGCACGCTGGCCGTCGGCCCCGGGGCCGACGGCCGGGTCACGCCGTATCCACGAACGGACCTGCGCGCGGGCGTGGTGCCCGGCGGCGGTTTCGTCATCGCGGCCGCGGTGCGCCGGGGCAAGAAGAACCAGAACCGCGCGGCAACACCGGCGAAGCAGAAGGCCGCGTCCTACGAACCCGTGGCGACCGCCCCGGCCGGAATGGTGGCGAGCGAACCGGAACCGGATACCCGGTCCGGCCCACGCACCGGCCCCGGCGAGGCTCCCGGCCCCGAGCCACTCCCCGGAACCCGGGCCTGGTCGGCCGCACCGGCGTCGATGCGCGCCGAGGCCCAGCCGATCCGGCTGCGCAAGGAACCG
>JABFXT010000349.1 GCA_013361595.1 Nocardia sp.
GCCCACATCGCTCTGTGCGTGCCCTTGAGATCAACGGGCGCGGAGTGCGTCATCATCTGCTCCTCGGGGTCGATCGAACCTCGGATCCGCTCACGGCAGGTCGCGCCCTCCGGATGACTGTTCTCGCGGCTGCCTTCTGTCGTCGTTCCACCAGCTCAGCCGGTCGCCGAGCCGGTCTCATTGTCTGCCCCGGCCGGCCCGCGCCGCAAACCCCCGATCCGGCTCGCGCGCGCGGATCGGCACCGCGGGCCGTGGACCGCACCGGAATCCGCGGTCGGTGCGTGCAGCGCGGAACTAGGCGGATTCCTCGTACCGGATGTCGTACCGGGCCGCGATCGGATTGATCTTCACCGGATCCAGCGCTCCCTCGGTGAGAACCGACGGACCCGCCTCGAACAGATCCTCCAGATAGCATTCCCAGCCGCCCGGTGACGAGATCTGGAGGAGCCGCGGTGGCGGTGTGGATACCGCGCGCAGCGCGTGCGGGACCCCGTGCGGCAGCAGGACGAACATGCCCGGTGTCACCGTGAGCGACCGGTCGGCGAAATCCACGCCGAGTTCCCCGTCCAGCACGTAGAGGCATTCGTCGGCGACATGGTGCGTATGCCGGGGTATATCGCGGGCGAGAGTCACCTCCAGCAGCGAGAACCTTCCTTCGGTGTCACCGGTCAGCGCTTTCACCGCGAAGGCCGGCGGTAAGGGGACTCGACCGTGCCGCACCTCCCCGGGTGCCAGCACACGAAAACGATCCTCGGACATGGACTCCCACCTCTCGACGAGCTAGAATCGGAAGCGGATTCCGATTCCGTTTAAGCTAGCCACGAGAGGTTCCCGGTTGTCAAGACCAACTCCCCGACGCACCCCGCGCGCCGACGCGGCCCGCAACCGGGATCGCATACTCGCCACCGCGCGCACCCTGTTCGCCGAACACGGCAGCGGTGTACAGCTTCCCGAGATCGCCCGCGCGGCCGGCGTCGGTATCGGTACCGTCTACCGGCATTTTCCCACCCATACCGATCTCGTCGAAGCGGCCGCCGGCCAGCGGTTCGCCGAGATCGAGGAATTCGCCCGCCGCGAGTGCCGCGACGGCGCGGAACCGGGCACCGCGCTCGCCCGCTACCTGAACCGGGTCGGCGAGATCCTGGCAGCCGACCGCGGCCTCTCCGCCGCCGTCGAATCGGCCCGGCACTCGACCGGCAGTGAACCGCGCGGCGAGGCCCGCACCCGGCTCGAAGCCGTGCTCGGCGAGATCGTCGAACTCGACCGCGCCGCGGGCACGCTGCGCGCGGATTGCACGGTGGCCGATGTCTACCTGATCGTGGGCGCCCTGTCGGCGACAATTCGCACCGGAGCCGGCGACTGGCGCAGACTGCTGGCGGTGGTGCTCGACGGACTGCACCGGTAGCACACCGCGGCGGCAGCCGAACCGCCCCGGACCCGGAAACCCGCACAACACATTCGATCCGGAGCATGCGATCGCCGGTGGGCCTATCATCGGAGATCTCGATCGCGGCTCCGGGACAGCGGGATCCGCGATCGCCGGAACTACCACGCAGGGGGACGGAATGTCGGCAACCGACCCGAGCCACGACACCGCGACAGGCCGGAATCCGCACTGTAGTCGCGGCCTCGCACCCCGCCACACGGGTTCCGGCACCGCGCCCGGAACGAGTGCGAGATGACCTCCGGGCCCGAGGTCCGCGGTGCGACCGGCTGACTGCCTGGCGCTCAACGGCGGTGTGCCGGTGCGGAGTAGGCCGTACCGTTGGCCGGTGCACGACGAGGCCGAGCGCCGGGAACTGCTCGAGGTCCTCGACAACGATCGCTGGTCCTTCGACGGGCCGAAGGAGACCGAGCTCGGCCACGCCATGGCCGGTTACCTCGCCGCACAACACGCACTACCGGTGGCGAACGGTACCGCCGCACTGGAGATCGCGGTGGCGGCCCTGGACCTGAGCCCGGGCGACGAGGTGATCGTGCCGGGGTTGTCCTGGACCGCGGCGGCGCGCGCGGTCGTCGTCAACGGTGGTGTACCGGTATTCACCGATATCGATCCCCGCACCTGGTGCCTGGACCCGGCCGCGGTCGAGGCGGCCGTCACCGGACGTACCCGGGGGATACTCGTCGTCCACACCTATGCCCATATCGCCGATATGGACCGGCTGCTCGATATCGCGCACCGCCACGAGTTGTTCGTGGTCGAGGACGGCGGGCATGTCTTCGGTGCCCGATGGAACGACATATCCGCCGGAACGCTGGGCCGGATCGGTTGTTTCAGCTTCCAGCAGTCCAAGGCCCCGACCGCCGGCGAAGGCGGGCTGGTCGTCACCGCCGATCCGGAGCTGGCCGATCGCGTGTACGGTCTCGCGAACTGCGGGCGGCGGCGCCGACCGGAAGCGGACTGGGGATTCGGCGGTAATCACCGGATCACCGAATTCCAGGCCGCGATCCTGCGCGCCCAGCTGCGCCGCGTCGACGACCAGATCACGGCGAAGAACCGGCAGGTCGCCGCGTTCCGCGCGGGCCTGGCCACGACCGCAGGCCTCACCGTGCACCCACCCGACCCCCGTATCACCCGGCGGAACTTCGCGGCACTCCCGCTGGCCGTCGATATCGGCGAATTCGGCAATGTGTGTACCGATCTGATCGTCACCGCCCTCGCGGCGGAGGGTATTCCGGCCTATCTACCCCATCAGGTGGTGTATCGAGCTCCGACCTGGACGGCCGGCCTACGCAACCGTTCCCGGCACCGACTCGGACTCGACGCCCGATGCCCCGTGAGTGAACAGGTGGCCGGCACCGCCGGGATCGTCATCGCACAGGAGGCGTTTCTCGGACGCTGGACCGAAACGGCCCATCTCCTGGACGCTCTCGACAAGGTCCGTCGCCTGGCCGCCACCATTCCGGCGGACGCCCGCGATACCCGGCGCATCTGAGAGTTTCGCGTCCGGCCGTCGGGGCGGGGCGGGGCGCACGGGCGGTCGGCGTTCGCGTGGCAGACCTCCCGCTACGCCCGTAGAGTTCTTCGGAACTCCCGGCGGCCGCTGCCGCGCTCGCCTCCCGGAACTCCGGGTGGGCGCGCGGAATGCCGGTTCGTTACGCCCGCGCCTTGTAAGCTGCTGAGCCGCAACATGTTTCGAGATTTTTTCCAGTAGGGTGCTATATCGTGCCGAGATGACGGGCCGGCCGCTCGAGCCATGTCGGCAATGTCGCTACCAGTATGGAGCCCCCTTGAGCACGACACCGCCCGCCGTCCACACCGCACCCCGATCCGTCCACGGCTCACCCCTTGCCGATGACAGTCCCCGGATCCCGCTCTACGCACCCGAATTCGCCGAGGACCCGCACCGGGTGTTCCGGCAGATGCGCCGCGAACACCGCGCCATGGTGCCGGTGGACCTGGCCCCCGACGTCCCCGCCACCCTCGTCATCGAACATCGGACCGCTGTCCGCATCCTCAACGACCACGAACACTTCCCCGCCGACCCACGCGCCTGGCAGCAGGACATGCCCGCCGACTGCCCCGTGCTGCCGATCATGGAATGGCGGCCGATCGCGGCCCGCAGCAGCGGAATCGACCAGCACCGGTACCGGGAGGCCAATGTCGCGGCGCTGGCGGCGACCGACCTGCACGCCATCCGCGCCGCGGTCGAGGAGATCGCCGTCCCGCTGATCAGTTCCTTCTGCCAGACCGGCCAGGCGGACCTGCTCGTGCAGTACGCCTTCCCACTGGCCTTCGAGGTCTGCAACACCCTGCTCGGCTGCCCACCCGAGATCGGACAGCGCGTCGCCGCGGGGATGGCCGCCATGTTCGAAGGGGTGGACGCCGACGAGGGCAATCGGATGATCGGCGCGGCGCTCGCCGAACTGGTGGCGCTCAAACGCACCGAACCGGGCAACGATGTCACCTCGTTCCTGCTCCGGCACTCCGCCGAATTGGACGAGACGGAGATGATCCACCAGGTGACGAGCCATTACGGGGCGGGGATCGAACTCCAGCAGAACCTGATCGCCAATACGCTGCTGCTCATCCTCACCGACGAACGCTTCGGCGGACACGTTCTCGGCGGCAGTCTCTCCACCCGCGACGCCCTCGACGAAGTCCTCTTCGACAACCCACCCATGGCCAACTTCCTCATCACCTACCCCCGTCAACCCATCCTCATCGACGACGTCTGGCTCCCCGCCCACCAACCCGTCGTCATCAGCATCGCCGCCTGCAATCACGACCCTGCCATCCGCGCCGACGACCATCACGGCAACCGCTCCCACCTCTCCTGGGGCCTCGGACAACGCAACTGCCCGGCGCAGACGCTGGCCTCCCTGGTCGCCCAGGACGCCATCGACCAATTGCTCGATGCCATTCCGGAGCTCGAAATCGACCTGCCGCCGGAGGGGCCCGCCTGGCGTCCGGGCCCGTTCCACCGGTCGCTCACCACCCTGCCGGTGAAATTCCCACCGTCACCACCGTTCACATTCCGCTGATGATCCGGCCGCAGGTACTGGGGTAGCCGACACCGGCGTCACCCCGGCACTATCCGGCGCCGGGGTGGGGGTGCTCGATGGTTTCTCCCGCTCGCGCCCACACACTCTCGATATCGAAGCGGTCGGCGTGCCACGAGTCGGCGGCGACACGCACCCGCCCGCGCCAGGCCCGCATGATCCGGGCATGGACCGGCCAGCGTACGAATCGCCGCATCGCGTGCTCACTGTCCCATACCGAGATCGAACCGCCCCGGAATTGCGCCGGCCGGCCCCAGAGCCACACACCGACCGCGCCCTGCAGCACCGGCCAGGTCTCCCCCAGTTCGAGCCCGAGCTCATAGATCTGCCGGACATCAGGCTCCGATGTCGCGAGAAAATCCGTCACGCTGACGAATACCGCTCCGGTCGAATCCGCGGCGGGGCCGGGTTTCCACGGCATGAGCACGGTGCCTTCGGAGAACGGCGGGGCGGCGGTCACGACGCTGCTCGCAGGACCGTGTGGACGGAGAACATTCCATTAGTAAACATACGCCTACAATAGGCACATGTTTACTAAAAGGGCAACGGGCGATTCGGCCGCGCCGCGGGACGCGATCCCCTGTATCACCGGCGGAAAGCCGCAGCAGTCGGCTAGGTTCGGCTTGTTCCCCACCCGTCCGGCACCACCACGATCAGCCCGAGGAGCGAGATGCCCACCACCCAGATCGCCGTCTGCGGGCCACGTCGGTGCAGCGACGTGGAGGCCCGCGACGCGCGGGAGATCGGCGAACTTCTCGCCGACGCGGGCGCGACAGTCCTGTGCGGCGGGGGCACCGGCGTGATGGCGGCCGTAGCAGAAGGCGCCTCCCGGGCAGGCGGCCTCGTCATCGGCGTCCGCCCCGATACCGACCGGAGCAATATCTGCGACGGCCTCGCGGCGGTCGTGTTCACGGATATGGGCGAGGCCCGCAACAACATCCTCATCTGCTCCGCCGATGCCGTGATCGTGATCGGCGGCTCCTGGGGGACCCTGTCCGAACTCGCGCTGGCCAATCGGCGCGGCGAGGTCCCCGTCGTCTCCCTGCACGGATGGACGGTTCACGACTCAGCGGGCGAGCCGGTCCGCGCGGGACTCACGGCGGACTCCCCAGCAGTCGCGGTCGATCTCGCGCTGTCCCACGCAATCGAATCCGGCCGCTACGGGGAGCGACCGCCCGATATCTGATACCCGGAGCCGCGACGAGTTCACCGGAGGTCCACAGCACGATCGCCGCCGGGCCCGGGATCCACGAGTACACCACCGACACCGGTCCGGCCGTCGAGGGCACCGACGAACTCGACGGTCACCCCGGATCGCACCTCTTCGCCGTATTCCGACACCATCACCTCGGTGACGCCGGATACCAGGCGAGCCAGCACTTCCCGGCCGTCGGCTCGCTCGAATACAGCTTCTTTGATGCCGAAGGTCACTTTCGGCGCCGCCACCGCCACCGGTACACCGCCGATCGCCCATCGACCGGCGGGCAGGCCGATCAGCCGCACATCGACGATGCTCCGGGCCCACTCGCCGTATACCTCGACAACGGTATCGGTCAACCCTGCGATCAGTCCCGCCTCCCGCCCGGCGAGGTCGCGTTCCAGGACATGCACGGTCAGATGTGGCATCCGAACCCCTTAGGATGATTGAGAACACAAATTATATTTGCAAACAAAGGTAAATCGGAGGAGGTCCGGTGTCAACGCCCGACGCCGCGGACGACACCGTCCGGGAACTACTGCTGCTGATGCCACGCCTGGTCGGCCGGGCGAAACGGATGCGGCCGCCGGCGGAGCTACGGTCCTTCGACCTCGCTCCCCGGCATCTGTCGCTGCTCTCGCTGCTCCTGCTGGACGGCCCGCAGACCGTGTCGCAACTGGCCGACCGGCTCGCCGTGGCACCGACCACGGTCAGCCTGCTCGTGAGCGACCTGAGCCGCAAGGGAGTACTGGCCCGGCGCGAGGACGACGACGATCGCCGCCGCCGCATCATCGATATCGCCCCGCGGAGCCGACCGGCCATCTCGGAGTGGCTCTCCCCCGGCGCCCGCGCCTGGCGCGCCGCCCTGAACCCGCTCACCCCCGCGCAGCGCCGCATGCTGGTCGACACACTGCTGGCCTACGAGGCCGCGGTCGAGGAGACCTCCGACCACCGATAGCCGACCTCGGCCTCGGTTGCGCCGTCGCGGAATGCCGCGCGCATCGGAATAATCGGTCATGAAAGACGCTGCACAGAAACACCTTTCGGTACCACACAACATCCCGGACCGGCGGGCCGGACGACGCGGGTGCCGATCGCGGCTACCATGGCATCGGCTCCTACGACCGACCGGTTCGGACGCAGGCGGCGTGAACGGGTTCACCCCGGCGACCGCACCGGTCGCGAGGGGCCGACCGTGCACGAACGTCGAGGAGACGCGTCTATGAAAAAAGCCTGCGTGATCGCGGCAATGGCCCTGGCAGTCATCGGTTTCCCGGCGGCCTCCGCCGCTGC
Organism: Nocardia sp.; assembly: GCA_013361595.1. GTDB lineage: Bacteria > Actinomycetota > Actinomycetes > Mycobacteriales > Mycobacteriaceae > Nocardia. The sequence goes on from JABFXT010000349.1 coordinate 6,995, forward strand.
GCTCCCCTCCGGTAGCGCCGGCCTGCCCGGACTCCCGGGCGCGGAACAGCCCGGTCCACCCCCACCGCCCGACGGCAAAAAGGTCGGCGACCCCTGCACCGCCGGCGGCGGCGAGCCGGGCCACTACGAGTGGGAACATCTCGAGGGCAGCGCCGCCGAACACTACGGCACCGAGTGGATGTTCGTCTGCCGGGCGAACTGATCTGGTGACCGCGGGGTCCGGCGCGGCACAGTCCCGGGCTCCGGGGCAGCCGAGGCGAACGCGACCGACGGTGGGCATCCAGCCATTTGACGACGCTCGCGGCGGCGGGCGACACTCGGCCGTCGGAAGGATGGCTCATGGGTTCAATGCTTTTCGCGGTCGCCCTGCCCGTGGCACTCGGAATCGTCATGTTCGGTCTCGGACTGACACTCACCGTCGCGGATTTCGCCCGGGTGGCGCGCTTCCCCAAGGCGGCGCTGCTCGCGCTGGTCTGCCAGCTGGTCGTTCTACCCGCGCTCTGCTTCGGGCTGGTGCGGTTGTTCGGGCTCGACGGCCCCCTCGCGGTGGGCATGATGCTGCTGGCCGCATCACCCGGCGGGACCTCGGCGAATCTGTTCAGTCATATCGCCGGTGGCAATGTCGCGCTGAACATCACGCTCACCGCCGTCAACTCGGTGCTGGCGGTGTTCACACTGCCCCTGGTGGTGGGTCTGTCGTATTCGGTGTTCCTCGACGACGGCGCGGGTATCGGCCTGCAACCCGCCAAATTCCTGCAGGTTTTCGCACTGGTACTGGTGCCGGTGGTGGCCGGGATGACGGTGCGGCGACTGTTCGCCGATTGGGCATTGCGCATGCATACCGCGGTCAAGGTAACCGCCGGTGTGGTGTTGGCGCTCGTCGTGGTCGCGGCGCTGGTCTCGCAGTTCGACGCGTTCACCGGCCATGTCGGGCAGTTGGGGGCGATCGCGCTGTTGCTGTGCGTATGCAGTCTGACCATCGGTTACGCGGTGCCGCGCGCGTTCGGCGTCGAGCGCGCGGACGCGATCGCCGCGGGGATGGAGATCGGGGTCCACAACGCGGCGCTGGCCATCACCGTCGCGGTATCGGTGCTCGGTAACGAGACGATGGCGGTACCCGGCGCGGTGTACGGGTTCCTGATGAACATCCCCGCCGCCGTCGCCACCTTCCTGTTCGCCCGTTCCCGGCGCACCGAATCCGCTCCGGTCGCGGCCTGACCCACCGGCCCGGAGCCGCCGATCAGGCGCCGGGGGAATCCCGGTCGTCCGCCGGGAGCGGCAGTGCGCCGACGGCTCGATCCAGTGCGTCGAGCAGTTCGGCGAATCGTGCCCGGCCGTCGGCGCCCAGCGCGTCCAGGACGGCGTGGTTGATGATGCCGTAGGTCTGCTGGGCCCGGCCCACCGTCTCGACACCGTGCGCGGTGAGGAAGAGGGCCACCGCCCGCGGATCCCGGTCGCTGACCCGCCGCTCGACCAGGCCGGCATCGAGCAGTCTCCCCACGGCGGCCACGACGGCAGGTTCACCGAGCCGCAACCGCCGGGCGATATCCCGTTGTGAACAGCCCGGATCATCCGCCACCACCGCCAGGATCCCGGCCTGGGCCGTGGTGACCCCGGCACTGTCGATGAGCAGGCGGTCGGACTTCTTGCGCAACGAATGGGACACCTGCTGGATCCGGCCGATCAGCCGGTACGGATCCCTTGCCATCCGATCCACCTCTCAATACTTTGATAGTGAAGTATATCGGGAGAGGAGTCGCCCATGGGAACGATCGATGTATGGGCCCAGCAGGTCGGCCCGCGAATGGCCCGCGAACCCTGGCTGGCCACCCTGCTGCGCTGGACCGGCAAGGACTCCGCCGAGATGGCGCCCGGCCTCGACCACACCCTCGCCCGGATGGATGCCGCGGGAGTGGATCTGGCGCTGCTGTCGGCCTGGTACGGCCCCGGCGGACCGTTGATCACCAACGACGAGGTGCGCGCCGCGATCGATCACGCGCCCACCCGATTCCGCGGCCTGCTCGGAGTCGACCTCCGCGACCCGGTGCGCGCCGCGCGGACCATACGCGACCTGGCCGGCGACACCTTCGTAGGCGTCCGGGTCGTGCCCTGGTTGTGGGAGCTACCGCCGGACCATCGGCTCTACTACCCCGTCTACACCGCGTGCGTCGAAGCGGGCGTACCGCTGTGCACCCAGATCGGACACACCGGGCCACTGAAAACCTCGGAAACCGGCCGGCCGATCCCGTACCTCGAACGGGTTCTGCTCGATTTTCCGGATCTGGTGGTCGTCGGCGGTCATGTGGGATTTCCCTGGCTGGACGAAATCACGACGCTCACAGTCAAATTCCCGAACTTCTACGTGGACTCCTCCGCATACGCGCTCGACCGCCTGCCCCCGGCATTCCTCGATTACGCCCGGACGCTCGGCCGCCACCGTGTCATGTTCGGCACGAACTGGCCGATGATCGATCCGGTCCGCGCGCTACACAACCTGGACACCCTGGGGTTCGACGACGATCTGCGCGCCGATTTCCTCGAGGGCACCGCACGACGGGTGTTCCACATTCCCGGGCCCGCCGCCGACGCGGTTCGCTCGTGACCACACCCGAATCGCGTTCACCGTCCGGGTTCGCCGTCGTTTCCGGCTGAACGAACCATTTGCGTTCTGCTCCAGATTGGTTCGATGAACACACTGCGGCAGGCCCGGCGAACCGGTGCGTGGAAGTGGCGTCCTGGACGGTGTCGCCAGTAGATGTAAGCGGCCGCCCGGGCTGTACCGTTCGGAACAGCAGACAGGTATCGACCACGGTCGGTCGATCGGTGACGTTCCCACGACATCCGGTCCTCGACCCAAAGCCGCGGAAACAGCTCGGATCACGCACAATTCGAGAGGTGAGCCTGCTCTGGCCGGCGTCGTATCCGGCCGCTGGACAGAGGGGAACCCATGCCGATGTGGCGGAATCTGGACGAAGTCGTCCAGGTCGTATGTCAGCGCCTGGGTGTGACGACGACCCGGCTGGCCCGGGTAGCGGCCGACGACCTCGACACCATCACGAGCAGGGGCGTCAGAGGCGGGGCCGGCACACTCGACGACACCGCCGCGCTCGTGCGGGATGAACTCGAGCGTCACCTGCGCGACAGGGATTACCAGGGGGTGACCCCGAACGCGGTATCGGCGCCCGCGCAGGCGCTGCGAGACCTGAGTGAAGAGTTGATAATGCGTACCCGGCTACGGGAACTCGAACGAGAACGGTGGTCGCTGGGGCGGGAGCTGGACGAGCATCCGGCGCGCGAGCGGGTCGCACAGCGGCTGGTGACCGCCGAACAGGAGCACCGGAATCTCACCGCGGAGCTGAACGGGCATATCGCGCGGCGCACGGAAGCCGGGCGCCAGCCGTGGGAAGTCCGCAACAGCGATCAGGCCATCGGAGAACTCCGCGATGCGGAGAATCGCCGGCACGAGGGTCGCCGGCGCCTCGACGCTCTGATGAGCCGGCGGGCGGAACTACGCGAGGAACTACACGGGCTACGGGGCGAGGCCACCACGGCGGGCGGCCCCGCCACCTTCGGGCCATCGCAGTCGCGTTGGCGAGACCTGGAGGTCCGGTACGACGACCGGACCGCACGGGAATTGCGAGATCTGACCGAAGCGCGCGACAACATCGATTGGATGGTGAGCGAGCAGGCAAAAGAGCAGAAGCGGCTGGAGAAGGAGATCCGGCGGCTGGAAAACGATATTCCCAGGGAACGGCAACGCTTGGCGCAGGAGCAGGAGCGGCAGGTAGAAGCGGCCCGGCGGGAGCAGGAACGACAGGAGAACGCAGCCCGGCGAGAACAGGAACGACAGGAGAACGCAGCCCGGCGAGAACAGGAACGACAGGAAGACGCGGCACGGCGGGAACAGGCGCGGCAGGACCGCGAGGAGCGAAGAGCGCAGGCTGCTCGGGACAGGGCAGCGCGAAATGCGCAACGAGAAGTATCGGCCCTGCATTCGGC